>CAZKZZ010000004.1:69129-69287 GCA_964557375.1 uncultured Spirochaetales bacterium
AGAATAAGGCTTTCGCTGTATTTATAGCAATCTTAGGGCCTGTACCCAAAAAAACGGGCCATTCCTTAATGGAATGGCCCTTAGGTGCCGCCGAACAGAATCGAACTGTTGACACGGGGATTTTCAGTCCCCTGCTCTACCGACTGAGCTACAGCGGC
>CAZKZZ010000005.1:0-66815 GCA_964557375.1 uncultured Spirochaetales bacterium
GCAGACTGTAAATCTGTTGGCTAAGCCTTCGAAGGTTCGAATCCTTCTCTCCCCATCATTTTTTTTAACATGGAAACACCTTTTTACAAAAAGGGACTGCGTTTTGAGTGTAAACGATGTTCCGCCTGCTGCAGGTTTGAGCCTGGATACGTGTTCCTTTCAAACAAAGATATATCCCGACTACTAAAAGCTTTAAAATGCACAAGAGAATACTTTATCGAGACCTACTGCAGAATAATCGATATTAATGGGATCAAGAGAATCTCATTAAAAGAGAAAAGCAACTATGACTGCATTTTTTGGGAGGACGGCGGGTGCATCGTGTATAAACAACGGCCTCTGCAGTGCAGAAGTTATCCTTTTTGGAGCCCTCACCTCGCTTCGTTGGAAGATTGGAACAAGCTTTCGAAGAGCTGTCCCGGAATAAACTGTGGAGACCTCTATTCACGGCAGGAGATAGAGTGGTGGTTGGCAATAAGAATGAAAGAACCGATAATTAATCTATCATGATCACTTTTTTTCGGAGAATACCATGACCATAAGATTTTGGGGAGTACGCGGTTCGATCCCAACACCTCTTACGTCTGCGCAGGTACAGAGTAAAATTGCCGCAGTCGTCGAAAGAATACGTCCTGAACATCTGGAAAGCCCTGAAACAAGAGAGGCTTTCCTGGCAACTCTTCCCCCGTACATCATGGGAACGGTGGGAGGAAATACAACCTGTCTCGAAATACGGCTCAGAGATGATACAATGATCATTATCGGCTGCGGATCAGGGATAAGAGAATTGGCCAAATCGTTACGGCAGAAGGGCGACTATATCCGTCACTATCATATCTTTTTTACCCACTTTCACTGGGACCACCTTCAGGGGTTCCCGTTTTTCGCGCCGCCGGCATATGATCCCCGCTGCTCTATTACTTTCTACAGCCCTATCAAAGGGTTCGACGATTATGTAAAGAACCAGATGCAGCATCCCTATTTCCCCGTAACGATGGATGTAATGAACGCTACAATTGATTTTCAGGTTCTAAAGACGGCACCGGTTCGTATCGGGTGTGCTGATATTTTCTGGAGGCCGGTAAAGCATCCTGGAGGTTGTCAGTCGTATAAAATCGTAGAAGACAACAAATCAATGGTGTTTTCCACGGACACTGAACTCACTGAAAAGGATTTTCACAAAAACAAAGAGAACATTGCTTTCTACGCCGGGACAAACACGATTATTCTTGACAGCCAGTACACTCTCGACGAAGCAATTGAGAAGTACGATTGGGGGCACTCCTCGTACAGTCTAGCGGTGGATTTTGCGGCGGAATGGAATATCCCGAATCTCTATCTCTTTCATCATGAGCCGCTCTATGACGATAAAAAAATCCACAGTATCGTTAAGAATGCTCGCTGGTATCTCAAACATTTAGAAAAAGACGGAATACATATTGAATTGGCCGTTGAGAACATGGAGCTCACGGTTTAAATGGTTACAGTAGACGGCAGGGACCTGATCGGTCTGTATCTTTTTTTAAAAAACCGTGAACCTGAACTGGATACGAGATTACGGTCATTGCTGGACAGAATCGAGCGGATACTCTTTACGCGGCTCTCGATTGACGATTTTGAAAATTTGGAAGAAAAATACAAAAAGAACCAAATTATTTTATAGATTAAGGATGTTTTCATGAGACGCTTCTTGCGTGTTTTGTTAGGCCTGATCCTGATGACAATCCTCGTTGCAATTATCGGGATCGGCACTGTATATATTCTCAATCAGCCTTCAGAGAAAGTTGAGAGAAAGGACACTTTTTTTTCAGTAGAAAAAGGAGAATCGTTAGGTCTTATCGCGGACAGGCTCGAAGAAGAGAATCTTATTCGGTCTTCGCTTCTTTTACAGGGTATAAGCAGGCTTAAAGGGACTGAGCAAAATGTCAAAGTTGGAAGGTACAAAATTGAACAGGGCAGTTCGACGTTATCAATCCATGATTTACTCGTAGCGGGAATACAGGTCCTAGAACGGATTACTATTCCTGAAGGATGGACCATGTCACGAATTGCCGAAGAGCTCGAAGAATTGGGTATTACTGGAGCCGAGGCGTTCCTCGAGGTGTGCAGAGACCAATCATTCCTGCAGGAACACGGAATTGCTGCCGATTCCGCGGAAGGCTACCTGTTCCCTGAAACGTACAGTTTTCCCGAAGAACATGACCCGAAACTGGTGGCTGACTCACTCGTAGAGACCTCATTTAAAGTAATTGCGGAGATTTATCCCGATTATAAGAAATTCGACCAGGAAACGCTGCATAATAAGGTAATTCTCGCCTCAATTGTGGAACGGGAATACCGAATTAAAGAAGAAGCTCCCCTGATCGCTTCGGTTTTTTATAATCGATTGAGTGTTAACGTCGGTCTCGATTCTTGCGCAACGATTGAATACATTATCACTGAAAAACAGAACAAGCCGCATCCGAGCTATCTGACCTACGAAGATCTAAAAATAGAGTCTCCCTACAATACGTATAAGTACGCCGGTCTCCCGCCCGGTCCAATTTGTAATCCGGGAAGAACGGCACTTCATGCAGCTTTCTATCCGGCGGACAGTGATTATTGGTATTTCTTGTTAAAAGATCCTCAAACCGGTGAGCATTATTTTTCTAAAGATATTGATGAGCACAACCAGGCGCGCCGGCTCTATTTAAAACGGCTACCTTGACCGAAACGAATATACTGAAACGAATATGCGGATACCTGACAGTAAATTAGAAGAGATTTCAGAGAAACTATCCATCGAACAGGTTGTCGGCGAGTATGTCGTACTGACGTACAGAAACGGCAGACACTGGGGGTTATGTCCTTTTCATAACGAGAAAACCCCGTCGTTTTCAGTTTCTTCGGAAAAGGGGTTATTCTACTGTTTCGGCTGCCACAAGGGAGGGACTATCTTTCAATTCATTATGGATATGGAACATCTAACCTTTGTCGAAGCGGTAGAAAAACTTGCCGAAAAGGCCGGTGTCGATATCGGCGCGTACCAATATGACAAAGCATCGAGTAAGCAGAAAGCTGTTATGGAGCTGTACACCAGAGTTGCCGGAAGCTTTAACTACATTTTGAATAACAGTGATGAAGGTATGCAAGCCAAACAGTATATCAAACAGAGAGGCATCACAGAAGAAAGCGTGGAGGTTTTTCAACTCGGGTTTTCTCCTTCAGACAGATTGTGGCTTCATCGATTCCTTCGAAAAAAGGAATATTCACCATCATTTCTCGCTGAAACCGGACTGTTTTTGAAAAAAAAGCATGAATTAGCTTTTTTCCATAACAGAATCATGTTCCCGATCCGAAAATCACATGGGCAGGTAATAGGTTTTGGCGCAAGATCATTGGGGGACCGGGAACCGAAATACCTGAACTCACCAGAGTCGGATTTCTTTCAAAAGAGGAAACATTTATACGGATTAGCTGTCAATATCGACAACATTAGGAAGCAGGACCAGTTCATTCTGGTGGAGGGGTACACAGATGTTATTACCCTTTACCAAGCAGGGCTGCGGACGGCAGTTGCTCCGCTGGGGACCTCACTAACTGAAGAACAGGCACGGCTTTTGAAACGGTATGCAAACCAGGCGTGTATACTGTTTGACGGGGATGATGCCGGTTTACGGGCTGCGGAAAAAGCCTCGTACATTTTCGAGGAGCAGGAGTTTGACACAAATGTCGTGACCCTGCCGGAGGGGGTGGATCCGGCAGATGTGTATAAAAAAGAAGGGCCGGATGGATTGAAAAAATCAATGGAATATTCTATAAATAGTTTTGACTTTTTATTGGAACGGGCCCTTATCGGAAAGAACAGTGAAGATACCGCAGTAAAACGGCAGGTAATTGAGAGACTGCATCCATATTTGAAAATAATTGGATCAGAGGTCAAGAGAGACGGTTGCATCAGGCGTTTAGCGGAAAAATTGCAGGTAAGTTCTCAGTCTATATGGCATGATTATCTATTAAAAGAGAAAGCTCCACAACAACAGCAGCAACAATTAAATCCAAAAAGTCCAAAAGTAAGTGCAGATTTATATTTAATGATAGCCGTTATCGAAAATTATGATTATTTTACAATTGTAAGAAATGAATTATCAACTGAAGATCTCATCGATAAAGATAGCAGGGAGCTTTTTCTGATTCTCGAAGATTGCTATCGAAAAAACGAAATTTCTTTAAATTCTGTATTAGAAAGACTTGCAAATGATCAATTAAAACATATTATTTTAGAAAGAATAGCGAGTGATGAGTTTAAAATCAATCATGAACAGATAATAAAGGATACTATACGAAGGATAAAGAGAAGAAATATAGAAAAGAAGAAAAATCAACTGGATCAGCATATAAAGAAACTGGAGAAAGTCGGTAACAGCGAGCAGAAAATCCAGGAACTTCTTTCCGAATTGATGTTTTTAAACAAAGAGATCGAAAAATTGAGGGTGAATAATAATGACGGAACTGCAGACTGATCAAGCGGTTGCAAAGCTTATAGATTACGCAAAAACAAAGAAGACTATCAGTTATGATGAAGTACAAGACTTTTTACCCGATTCAATAGTTAATTCTGATAAAATTGATGAGGTTTTGTCTCTTCTCGAGAAGAACAGTATCAGCTTACAGGACGAAGTCGAGGCTGAATCCGAGGCGGAAAACCTCGAGGAAGAAGTAGAAGAGGAAAAACCGAAAAAAAAGCCCGAAAAAAAGAAGAAGGTCGTTGTAAACGAAAAAGAGAGTGCTATCGATGACCCGATTAGACTCTATCTGCGTGAAATAGGGAAAGAAAATTTACTGACGGCCGAACAGGAAGTCGAGCTCTCTAAACAAATGGAAGACGGTGAGAACATCATCAAGCGGGTCATCAAAGAATCCGGTATGATAATTCCGGAAGTGTTCGAACTCGCGAAGAAGACGTTTTCGAAGATAGATCCCCGCGAGCTGGAAATGTCGAAGAAAGAAATATCGGAGTTTCTTGCAGAGCGGAGGAGACTCAATCAATATTACCGTGATCCCCTCAAAGAATTGGTCCCGCAGTTGAAAAACTATATGGATGTAAAGAAAAAACTGGTGGAGAAGGGGGGAGACCCCTTTACTGATGACGCTCTACAGAAAAAGAGAAAATACCTCCTCAATAAAATCAAAGACCTCGATATTCATCAGGAAGAGATACTGAGTTTCTCGGAAAAGTTTCTCAACGCGACGAAACGGATAAAGCGGTATAAGCGAGAGCAGAGCAAAATAGAAAAGCGGCTGAGAGTATCGAGCCTTCGAGAATTACGAGGTTTAGGCCGCGGTCTTGCAATTACTGAACAGCGGCGGACGATCGAGCGGGAACTCGGAATGCCGGCTGATGCGATAAAAGAGAAGATTCGACAAATACAGGTCACCGAACGGAAGATGAACTCTATGGAGATGGAGTTCGAAAACAAAATTGATGACATCTTAGAGATGTCCAACGAAATCTCTTACGGTAAGGTGATGATGAAAAGTGCTAAGGACAGACTTATAAAAGCGAACCTTAGGCTTGTTGTCAGCATTGCAAAAAAATATACCAACCGTGGTCTTCACTTTTTTGATCTCGTCCAGGAAGGGAATATCGGGCTGATCAAAGCCGTTGAAAAGTTCGAATACCGTAAAGGATACAAGTTCTCGACGTATGCTACATGGTGGATCCGTCAGGCTATTACGCGGTCCATTTCGGACCAGGCCCGTACCATTCGCGTCCCTGTTCATATGATCGAACAGATCAACAAAGTTGTAAGAGAATCGAGACAGTTAATGCAGCTTCTAGGCAGAGAACCTACCGATGAAGAGGTTGCCGAGCGGCTCGGATGGTCCGTCCTCAGGGTAAAATCGGTTAAAAATGTTGCCCGTGAGCCTATTTCACTGGAAACTCCTATCGGTGAAGAGGAGGACTCTCTGTTAGGAGATTTTATCGAAGATAAAGATATTGAAAATCCGGCAAGTCAAACCGCATTTACTATTCTACAGGAGCAGCTTCAGGATGTACTCGAAACACTGCCCCCCCGGGAGCAGGAAGTGTTGAAAATGCGTTTTGGACTCGAAGACGGGTATTCGCTTACATTAGAAGAGGTAGGACTCTATTTTAATGTAACAAGAGAACGGATAAGGCAGATAGAAGCAAAAGCACTCAGAAGATTGAGGCATCCGAAACGGAGCCGTCGACTGAAAGATTATATTGAACATTAAGAGGTGTAGCCATATGATGGAAGATGTTTTTGATAAATTGAGAGCGTTGCAGGACATCCTCAGCAGAAAATTCGAAATAGAGCGGGAAATAAATGAGATACCCCGGGCGCTGACGACGAAGACGGAACTGGTAAATCGGCTTAAAAAATCGTACATCGAGAAAAACGAGCGGCTCGAGGAGAACAAAAAAAAGATCCGAATGCTCCGTAACAGGCTCGCCGAGGCTGAGGAACAGCGGGAAGAATATGAGAAACAGATGGACCTCATAAAAACCCAACGGGAATATGAAGCTCTAGATAAAGAGATCAAGGATGCTATCGAAAAAGAACAGCAGCTGCGAAAAGATATCCTCAAAGAAGAAAAAGACTTAGAAGAGCTTACTTCCTCTATAGAACGAGATGAGAGTATGATCAGTCAGCAGGAAGAAGAGCTCGAGAAAGAACAGCAAAAGATAAAAGACGAAAGTAAAGAGAAGCGGGAACTCTTAGAACAGCTTAAAAAAGAAGAAGAAGAAATAATTCCCGGGCTCGATGAAGAGATTCTTTTTAAATTCGAAAGAATTATCCGAAGCAAATCAGGGTTAGGTATTGTTCCGATTAAAAATGATGTATGTACAGGCTGCCATATGATGCTCCCCGCGCAGTTCGTAAATGATGTGAGGACGGGAAAAAAAATCCTCTTTTGCCCTTACTGCAGCAGAATCTTGTTTCATGAAGAAGTGTCGGAGGAGGAAAATTTCTTCAATGAAGAAGATGCGGGCAGTTTAGCTGATCTGGCCGATATCCAGGACCAGGCATAATAAGCTGATTGTCTTTTTTTAAATTTTCGTTATAATAACATTTACAAAGGCAGGTCGGATTATCGCTGTTTGTACGTGCGATAGACAGAGGAAAGTCCGGGCTTCGTAGAGCAGGACGCCGGGTAACTCCCGGGCCCTTTTCTCCGGTTTTTAAAGGATATTAGTTATATCATGACAAATACCGGGAGGGGGGACAGAAAGTGCAGCAGAAAATATACCGCTTGGCCCAACCGCTTAAATATTTATAAATATTTAAGCGGTTGGGTAGGGTAAGGGTGAAAAGGTGAGGTAAGAGCTCACCGCTTTACCGGCAACGGTAAAGGCAGTGCAAACCTCGTCCGAAGCAAAGCCAAGCAGCAGATTGGGTTGCTCGCCTGTTATCTGCGGGTAGGCTGCTGAAAAAGAGCGGTAACGTTTCTTTTTTAGATAGATGATAATCTAAAACAGAATCCGGCTTACGGACCTGCCTTATTTTATTGAAATTATTTTATGTTTTCACTATATGATACTACCAGAGGATAGATATTCATTCTCTTCTAAGAAGAGAAGACAGGGCTTGTCCGGAAAATTTTTTCTTATTCTCATCATTGCTGCGGTTGTAATCGGGGGGTCGGTTTTCGCGGTTTTTAACTGGGGCCTCTTCCTGCAAGAAACCAATAGCGATAAAACAGACAGCAGTATACTCTATGAACTGTGGCAAACCCGGCAATACACAGCAATTATTGACAGATGTCGCGCTCTCTTGCAGGAAAACCCGATGAATCCGGAAGCGTTGGTGTTTTACGGGTTCGCAAACTTTTATGAGGGAGTGGCACAGTACTCCTTTGAAGATAAGGTGGAGTATTTCGACAACTCCATTTTTGCCCTGCGAAAGGCGGAGCTTATTGAAAAACATCCGTTTCCGGGACCAACGCAGTATGTTCTTGGTAAGGCGTATTACCATAAAGGCAGATTCTACATGGACCTCGCCTTAGAGTACCTTCAGAACTCTATTGACATGGGGTATATTGGCGAAGATACCTATGAATATCTCGGATTGGCATATTCTGAACTCGAGCAGTATGAAAACAGTGCCGAGGCATTTCTAAAAGCTGCAGAGGAAAATCCTTCAGATATTTTGTTTTTAACTCTTGCACAAACTTATTATAAAATGGATGATATGCAACTAGCTGAAGAATATCTAATTCGGACAATTAACAAAACAGAAGATGTTTCAATTGAGGAGAAAAGCCGTTTTCTGCTCGCACAGATATATATGGACGATGGAGAATTGATCAAAGCTGAAAATCAGTATCAGGAAGTTCTAAAAGACAATACGGAATCAGCTGAAGCCCACTTTAATCTTGGTAAGATTTATGAGAACATGGGTGATACAATTAAAGCCAGAGCAGAATGGCGAAACGCTTTGAAAATAGATCCCTCGCACTACGGGGCTCGATTGAAATACTACGATTAGATGTAGCGTGACTAATTGGAGGTTACTATGGGCAGGTTGGTAGATGCCTTTTCTTCCGACATCGGTGTTGATCTTGGTACATGTAATACTCTCGTCTATGTGAGAGGAAAAGGCATCGTGATGAGTGAGCCATCGGTGGTTGCAGTGGAGAGGGGTACCAAAAAAGTTGTTGCAGTAGGCGCTGAAGCAAAAAGAATGTTGTGGAAAACTCCGGGGGACATCATTGCCATTAGACCGCTTCGTGATGGAGTCATTGCGGACCTCGAAACCACGGAAAAGATGATTCGTTATTTTATCAGTAAAGTCCTGCCCAGACGGTGGTTCGTAAAACCGAGGATGGTCATCGGTGTACCTACCTGCATTACTGAGGTCGAAAGAAGAGCAGTGGAGGAGAGTGCCTACAAAGCCGGTGCCCGTGAAGTAAAAGTAATAGAGGAATCGTTGGCTGCAGCGATCGGTGCGGACATGCCGATCAATGAACCTGCAGGACACATGGTGTGTGATATCGGGGGCGGTACGACTGAAATCTCGGTTATATCTCTCGGAGGCATGGTCGTAACGAATGCAATACGCCTAGGCGGTGATGAGTTTGATGAATCGATTATCAAACATGTGCGGAATATCCATAATCTTATTATAGGTGAGCAGACGGCCGAAAACCTCAAGATGACCATCGGAAACGCTTACCCGGACAAACAAATCGACAAGATGGAGATAAAAGGGACTGACGCAATTACCGGCCTTCCCCGCAGGCTGGAAATAGATTCGGTCGAGGTACGGGAGGCGCTGCAGGAACCGATAAATGCTGTCATAGAAGAGATAAAACGGACACTCGGGCAGACGCCGCCTGAATTGGCTGCAGACATTGTTGAACGGGGTATTGTAATGACAGGAGGCGGATCACTGTTAAAAGGTCTTCCAAAATTGATTTCCAAAGAGACCGGGGTCCCGGTCATTCTAGCAGAGAACGCGCTGCTTTGTGTGGCTATGGGTGCGGGGATGTATTTTGATCACTCCAAAAAAACGATGAATGCGGGAAAAACGATTTATAACAAGATAAGTTAACAGTACACCGTTAATGCAAAATATTACACGGTTTGTAGGCAAAAATAAAACAGGTGCTACACTCATTGCACTTCTTCTTATCTCTTTGATTTTTCTTGTTCTGAGCACTAATAGTATCCAGCTGAGCACGAAAAGTTTCGGGCTCTCCCTTTTTTCGTTGTCACAATCAGGCATCTCTAAAATGAGTGATTTTTTCTCTCAGACAGTCAATTCCATAAATGAGCTGAAAAAGCTGCGTCTTCAGTACGCGGAAATGGAAGAACGGCTCAATGAGTACCGTCAGCTCGAGAGAAATATATCTGAATTACAAACGGAAAATGAACAATTACGGGAGCAGCTCGGCTTTTCCGAAAAAATAGGCTATGAACACCTTTCGGCTGAAATTATCGGGAAGGACCCCGGGAACTACTTCAATACTATCATGATCAATCGCGGTAAGAGGGATGGGGTTGAAATAAATATGCCGGTCATAGCGTTTCAGGACGGATTTCAGGGACTTATCGGCAAGGTAGTTACAGTCGGAGCATGCTGCTCGGAAGTGCTGCCTCTCTTTGACCGGTCTTGTTATGTCGCTGCACGGATGCAGTCTTCCCGGTATGAAGGACTGGTATCCGGAAAGGGAGGGGATGATTCTCGGCTTATAATGCAGTACGTGAAAAAGCACGCACGCGGCGAAATAAAGTACGGTGATTTAGTGATCACATCGGGAATGAACTCCATTTTTCCACGCGGCATATATATCGGAAGAGTGCGGAATATCGGGGGAAAGGAGTATGATACCTCCCTTAACATCGAACTAGAACCGGTGATCGATTTCTCTCGTTTGGAATATGTGTTTGTATTGAGTCGAAAAGAATAAGTTTTAAAAAGGACCGACCAATGGAGAGAGCCAGAATTTGGCTGCCGCCGGTATTAATAATTACAGCTATTGTACTTCAGTCGACCTTACTACAGCGTCTGTCAATTGCTGACGTCGTCCCGGATATTTCTTTGATGTTGCTTATCTTTTTTGCAAACAGGCAGGGCTGCATGCAGGGTCAAATTTCCGGTTTTGCATCAGGTCTGGTACAGGATTTTCTCAGCACAGCTCCGCTCGGTTTCTATGCGTTTATCAGGACGATTACAGGTTTCCTCTATGGATTGACGAAAGGTAAGTTTTTTGTCGATCCGATCCTGCTTCCTATAATCCTTGTGGTGGTTGGAACGCTGTTCAAAGCACTGTTTACCGGTATTCTCGGCCTTTTTTTCATTCCGCCTGAAAGCATGGAGCCTGTTTTCGGACAAAAATTGTGGATTGAACTTGGTTTCAATGCACTGATCGCTCCGTTTCTCTTCGGGTTGTTAAAAGTTTTCAAAGTTTTTAAAGTAAGAAATACGGGAGGGTTTTCGTAATAGAATATGAATTTCAAATCGAGAGTCATCATTCTTGTTCTTCTTTTTTCTGTATCAGTTATTTTCTATTCCGGGTTCCTGTTTTCTCTTCAGATCGTAAAAGGAACTGAATACAAAAAAAAAGCTGAACAGGTGGCAATGCGGGTTATTCCACTGCCCGCCCAGAGGGGCGAAATTTACGACCGCAATTACGACGTTCCTCTCGTCTTGAATATAGACAGTTTTGCTGTGGATATAGTTCCCGGTGAATTGAACGATGAACAACTCGATCGGGTTATTCGCAATCTATCCGAAGCTATAGATATGCCCGAACTTGAAATAAGAGAACAGATTCCGTCAGAATACCGTTATCTTCACCAACCGGTAGAGATAAAAGGCGGGATATCTTTTGATACGATTACCTATTTAGCGGAACACATTGACAGGTTCCCCGGCCTGACATGGCATAAAAAATCGATACGCAGTTATACGGAGACCGGTTCCATCTCACATGTGCTCGGTTATGTAGGCGATATAACGAGGGAGGAGCTCCAGGTCCTTTATAACAAAGGGTACAATATGCGTTCCGTTCTCGGTAAGATCGGTATCGAAAAGCAGTATGATTTTCTGCTCAGAGGAGTGGAGGGAAAGCGTTACAGTACGGTCGATGTTGCAGGCAGGAGCATTCAGGGGCAGGAGGAAGAGGTGCCCCCGAAGCTGGGGACAAACATTGTCCTGACAATAGACCGAAATATTCAGAAACTGTGTGAGAAAGCTCTGGGAGAGAGAATAGGCTCCATACTTGTCCTGAGACCATATAACGGCGAAGTTCTCGCTATGGTTTCCTATCCCTGGTATGATCCGAATCTTTTCTATACCGAACGGGGAACTGAAAAGTTTCGAGAACTCTCTCTCGATTCATCCTATCCTTTTTTAAACCGGACAATCCAATCCAGTTATTCACCGGCGTCGATGTTTAAAATCGTTATGACTACTGCAGCTGTTGATGAAGAGGCAATTCCTCTGGATAAGAAGGTGGTGTGCGAAGGCAAAATGCATTATGGGGATAGAATATTTAACTGCCATAAGAAAAGCGGACACGGTCCTCTTGCACTTTTCGACGGATTGGCCCAATCCTGTAATGTCTTCTTTTGGACACTCGGTACTGAATATTTGGGGGTGAATAAAATTGTAGATTATTCAAAACGTTACGGCTTTGGTGAGCTGACCGGAATTGATATTCCGGGAGAAGTCCCGGGACTCGTCCCTTCACCTAAATGGAAAGAGTCGACCTATAACTCCAACTGGCTCGGCGGGGACACGATGAATATGTCGATAGGGCAGGGGTATCTTTCCGTTACCCCTATGCAGGTAGCTAATATGATGGCGATGGTGGTAAATGAAGGGACTGTTTATAAACCGCATCTGTTAAAAGCACTGCGAGACCCTATATCCGGAGAATTGATAGAAGAAACAGAGCCGGAGGTGCTGCAGAAGTCCTCGATACGGAAATCTACTTTTGAGCAGGTGAAGCTGGCTATGAGAGGTGTGATAACTGACGGAACCGCCCAGGTCGTTATTGACACTGAAGCTGTGGACATTGCCGGTAAGACCGGTACCGGACAGGCCGGTTTGGAAGACCGGTGGAACTCCTGGTTTACTGCTTATGGGCCGTATAACGCTGCCGATCCCCGGGACAAAGTCGTAGTCGTGGTAATGGTAGAAGCAGCAAACGAGTGGGAATGGTGGGCACCGAAAGCTGCAAATATAGTGTTTCAGGGTATTTTCGCCGATCAAACGTATGAAGAAGTAGTAGATACACTCGACAATTGGTATTTACAGTAATGAGATCAAATTCGGTTTTCCAATTCGACATTCTTATTTTTTTGGCCTCGATCTCTCTGATGGTAATCGGTGTGCTTTTTGTTTATTCGAGCGGCGTCTCATCAACAGGTATCGTTTTCTCTAAAGAATATATCAAACAGATCGTCTGGGCTATATCAGGAGTCGGTCTGATTTTTACCCTTTCATTTATCGATTATAACCGGATTCGAACCCTCTCACCATATATTTATTTTTTTTTCATCATCCTTCTGCTGGTTACTTTCTTTTTCGGCGAGCGGGTCAACGGTGCAAAATCCTGGCTCGGGCTTTTCAATTTCGGGATTCAGCCGTCCGAGTTTGCAAAAATCGCTACTATTCTTCTCCTTTCTGCCTATTATTCTTCCAACCGTGACGGAGCTTCCCACTTTAAAAATTTTATTTTCGGACTGGGTATAGTCTTATTTCCTGTTGTCCTTATCCTTATCCAACCGGATTTAGGTACAGCCCTCGTCTATCTACCTATTTTTCTATTTGTAAGTTTTATTGCCGGAGCAAAACTCGAACATATCGGTTTTGTCTTGTTTACAGCCGTATTGGTGATACTTCTAACCATTATACCCGTATGGCAGAACTCTGTTTCTGAAGAAGAGATACGGTTTTTATCGATTATTTCAAAAACCCAGTTCAGGGTTCTCACCTTTCTCGTATTCGGAGGAGTTTCCGCCCTGTCAGTTATCGGGTTTCTCGTATTCAAAAAGAATTATTTTTATTGGATTTTTTACGCAACGATTATTCTCTCAATTTCTCTTGCGCTCTCTCTTATAGCGGGGAGAATTCTGCAGGATTATCAACTGATGAGATTGGTGGTGTTTCTCGATCCAATGATTGATCCCCAGGGCGCCGGCTGGAATATCATTCAGTCGGTTACGGCAGTTGGGTCGGGAGGAATTGTCGGAAAGGGGTTCCTCAGCGGCACACAGAGTCATTATCAGTTTCTCCCCCAGCAGAGTACTGATTTTATTTTTTCGATTATCGCGGAAGAGTGGGGTTTTCTAGGCGGCGCGTTTGTTTTTTTGCTTTTCAGCATTATTTTTACGCGGGGCGTTCTCATTCTTTCTCAAGCAAAGGACAATTTTGCAAGATATGTAGTATCCGGAATTCTCGGTATGATTTTTTTTCATTTTCTCATTAATATCGGTATGGCAATGGGCATTATGCCCATAACCGGTATTCCTCTCTTTTTTCTCTCCTACGGCGGTTCATCTCTCTGGACAGCGGCAATCGGAATAGGATTGCTGCTCAATATTCACATGAAACGATATCGGATGTAACTGCATGAACGACGATTTGACGGATCTCGGCCCGATGGAAATCGACTCGATGGAAATCGACCCGATACTTCTACGTGTTGAAAAACCGGGCAGATACGCGGGAGGGGAGTACAACGCCGCGAGACGGGAAGCCCCCGTGCACATAATAGACCGGCAGCTTCGGGTAGCACTCTCCTTCCCGGATTTATACGAAATCGGTATGTCCAATCTCGCTATAAAGATCCTCTACGGTATGATGAATGCAAACAAGAGAATTATTTGTGAACGGGTGTTTGCCCCGGCAGCAGATCTCGAACATGTTTTGCGTACACAAGAGCTGCCGCTTTTTACTCTCGAGACAAGGACCCCTCTTCACAAAATGGATATAATCGGCTTTTCAATTGGATATGAACTTACCTATACTAATATGCTGGCAATACTGGAGTTGGGGGGAATCCCGCTGCGAAGGGAACAGCGAGATGAAAGTTCCTGCAGCCCTGTGGTCATTGCGGGCGGACCCGCTGTAACCAATCCCCATCCTTTTGCCCATCATGTTGATGCTGTTTTCATAGGAGAAGCGGAAGCAGTTCTTCCATCTCTTGCCGAAGACTTTGCTTCGATAAAAGAACGAGCTTCAATGGACCGTTCAGTACTGCGGTCCCGAATGGTCGAACGGCTCCGGGAGGAACCGTCGGTGTGGATGCCTGATCAGAATAAGAGAGTCAAGCGTGCTGTATGGACCGGATTTGGAGATGAGAAAACCAACGCGCGCGGGTTCCCCGTGCAGAATATAAAAACCGTTCAGGACCACGGTACAATCGAGATTATGCGGGGGTGCCCCAATGGGTGCCGGTTCTGTCATGCCGGTATGTATTATCGGCCGGTACGGGAAAAACAGATTTCCCACATACTCGATGAAGCTTCCCAATGGATCTACGATTTGGGGTTTCGCGAAATAACGCTCTCTTCACTTTCATCGTGCGATTACAGCCGTATTGGGGATTTGATTCGCCTGCTCAACGAGAGATTCGGGGACGAGCGAATCTCTTTTGCATTTCCGTCTCTTCGCATCAACTCATTTACGCTGTCATTGTTAACGGAAATCTCAGCCGTCCGTAAAAGCGGAATTACCTTTGCAGTAGAGACACCGAATCCGCACTGGCAGAAAAGCATCAATAAAGAAGTTGCAAAGACACGTGTTATAGAGATTTTAAAAGATGCAAAAGAAAAAGGGTGGAGGGTTGCCAAGTTTTATTTTATGATAGGTCTTCCGGTTGCAGGCGGTACGGTCCCTGCTGCAGAAGAAGAAAAATCTGAAATTGTTTCGTTTATTAATGAGGTGCAGGAAGCGGTCCCGATACAGCTCAATATCAACCTCGGCACTTTTATCCCCAAGCCCCACACTCCGTATCAATGGGTGAGACAGCTATCGCTGGAAGAATCTGCAAACCGGCTGCATGCAATAAAGTCGGAATTAAAAGGATCGAAGATCAAGGTAAGTTATCACTCTCCTTTTCTCTCTTTTTTAGAAGGGCTAATCTCGCGCGGTGATGACCGGGTCGGATTGCTCATCGAAGATGCGTATAGAATGGGGGCCCGCTTTGATGCATGGGAAGAGCATGTCGACAAAATAGTATGGAACCAAGCCTTCAAAAATGCTACATTCGAAGTGGATGAAATAGTGTGTGCTTCCCGCAGTACAGAAGAACCGCTTCCGTGGGAAGATGTATCTCTAGGAGTTACACGGTCTTTTTTAAAAGATGAGTTCGAAAAAAGCAGAGGGGATGAATTGACTTCACCCTGCAGTGATCCGTGTCTGCACTCATGCGGTGTGTGTGGAAATGAGGTCGGCTGTAAACACGCGGAAGAAGCAGAACTGAGCGCTCTTTCGAGCAGAAACGCTTCTGGGGGTTCCCGCACGCGGGCTGAAAAGGATGACGCGGAAAAAGCTGAAACCGGTGATAACCCGAAATATCTTTTCTCGTATCAGAAAAAAGGACCTGCTGTTTTTCTTTCCCATCTCGACACAGTAAGTATCATTGAGCGGTCTTTTCAAAGGGCCGGTATTCCGGTTGCATTCACTCAGGGCTTTAATCCGAAACCGAAACTCGAGTTTGCGCACCCATTGAGTTTGGGCATTGCATCCGAAAATGAGATTGCTTCGATCGAAATAACAGACAGAATTGGTGATAACAACATTAAAGAACGGATAAACCGCGTGCTTCCTTCAGGATTCAGTGTGACGAGAGTACGGTCAATGCGTACCCGCGTGGAGCCGAGAAAGGAAGGTGAGACCCCCAAAAAGGTGGCCTCCCTCATGGCAGCTTACGGAGGGGCGGCCTATCGGATAGGTCCGCGCGAAAACCGAACAGAGAAGGACATGGCTCAAAAAATGGAAAGACTTATCAGGTTTCTTACAACTTACCCTGAAGCTGTCGAGTCCTGCTCAGTTTTGGATACCGGCAGCCTGAACAGCACTCTATTTGTAAAAAATACCGGGAGAAAGTCGGGCAACATTATGCACATTTTAAAAACGCTATCCGCGGAAGAACCTGCTTTCAATGACAACCCCTTGACTGAATGGCACATTGTACGGCTTAAGACAACCGCCGGAGAGAAAAAGCAGGACTACTTCGACTATTTTGAATAGCAGGGCCCCACTATTCAGGATTTGAATTCTTCTTTTGCCTCTTCCCATAATGCGTCCATCAGTTCGAAATTTTCCGAATTCATCGGCATGTTTTTCTCCTGCATCATTTTTTCGATGTAGTGAAACCGTTTTTCGAATTTCCGGTTGGTGAGATGAAGCGCAGTCGATGGGTCGATATGGAGAAATCGGGCAATGTTTATAAGTGTAAACAGAAGGTCTCCGAACTCTTCTTCGGCTTTTCCCCGGTCTCCGGACTCGACGGCTGTTTTGAACTCATCGATTTCTTCGTCGTATTTCTCCCAGACAGAATCAATTTCATTCCAGTCAAATCCAATTTTTTTTACTTTCTTCTGAATTTTGAGAGCGCGTTCTAATGGAGGGTAGGTCGTAGGTATGGTTTCCAAGTACTTTTTGTCTTTTCCCTGTTTTTCGACATCCTGCTTAATTGCGTCCCACTGTTTTATAACATCATCCGGGTTATCAACATCAGACTCGGCGAAAACATGAGGATGCCTGCGAATCAGTTTATCACTTATGTCGGTAAAGACATCCGAGATGGTAAAATTATTATCTTGCTCATACATGTAGGAGAGCATTGTAACGAGAAGGAAAAGGTCACCGAGTTCTTCTTTTACATGCGGGGTATCGTTATCGTTAATTGCTTCGATACATTCATAACTTTCTTCGATGAGATTTTCTTTGAGTGTAGAAGGCGTTTGTTCCCGGTCCCACGGGCAGCCGTCGGGGCCCCGTAATGTTTTGACAATTGTGAGGAAACGTTTAAAAGCTTCAGATGTTTTCATAGAAAGAACCTATCACGGCAGTATTTGTTTCGCAAGTGCTCGAGCAATAAGGTAAGAGCATACCACAAGAGTAGACAGAATATGTATTATCGGAAGTTATATGTGTTATAAATATGCGAGTACGAAGATTACGCGTCATTTGTTCTGCACGCGCAGAAAGTATCTGGCAGACATACACTCCTCTGCTCGTCTGCTTATTACTGCTCCTGCGTCTTGTCTTACTTCTTATCGCTTACAAGTGAAAAAAGCCAGATAATTACAAAAGCGGTAATGATCGGAGGAAAAATATTTACCGAATTATTGAGGTTGGTAAGTTGTTCGATAATGTCTGAGAAAAAGTGTTCAATAATGCCCCCTAAATATGCACCAACGAGTGCGATGACAAGGGTCCCCCAGAACTTGCCGAAAATTGGTTTTTTTAAGATGAAATAAAAAAACAGTGCTACTGCAAATCCGATGAGAAAATACGTAAGCCCAATATTGAAGTAGTAATTAAACACTGATGCACTCCTCCCAGTTTTGTTTGATTTTTTAAAATAGCCTCAATTTTTTAGGATAGCTGTATAAGCTTGATGCAGACGGATCAATGCGCTGCAACAAGCTCTATTCTACCCAAATAGGCAGGTTCACTATAAATATCATAGATTAAATCGTACGTTCCATAGGTCACGACATACAGCGCAACCGAAAAAGTACCTGTATCGGTATCAGCTAAAGAGTAGTTAAAATCTTCATAACTCGAACTCGGATCAAAATCAGATTCCAAAAATCCGACCGTTTTAGGCTCATCACTGCTGTCAACCGTGATGTAGCGGCAAAACTCGATTTTGTTATTATTATAAGTAATAACCGGATACGGTTTGTCATCCCCGCCCATAAGTGAAAAATCAATGTAGATATAAAAATCTTCTTTTTTGTTGTCTTCCGCTACCGGGATGAGCGGTTTATCGGAGACATCATCCTGGGAATATAACCGGCGGTATTTTAACGATTCGAGCTTGTCCGTTGTGGGGTCCTCCGTTATTGCATCCCGGTCGCTTTCCAAATCTGGCTCATCCCGTTCATCTGCATAGAATTTATAGTACACTTCGTAGCCTTTCAGGTAATTGGCGTTGTTATCGGGATTATGGCCGAATTGAAAAATCTCTTCTACTCCGTAGAGAGGTTCTTTAATCGTACTGCTGTCAGGCGGTTCGAGATAAGGGTACGATTCGATTCCGCAAGAGGTTAAGAATGTCGTTATTGACAATACCGGGAAAAGCAGTATAAGAACCGGTACGGTATTTCTGCACTGCTTACGCAGGAGAAAGCCTATCTTTCGAAAAAGAGTCTCAGCTTCCCCCACTCGTTCCTGATTTTCCATTGTTGCCCTGATTTTGTTCCGGTTCTACACCATCTACGATGTCAACGAGTTCATAGATTAGTACCGGTTTATTTTTACCTTTTACGCGAATGTTGTCCAATTCCCGCACTATCACCCGGTCCCGTACCAATCCGTAGGTGAACTCACTGATAATGACATTTGTACCGTACTGCTTGTTCGTTCCTTCGAGACGGGCACCGAGGTTTACATTGTCTCCCATCAGCGTATAGTTCATCCTTCCTAATGAACCCATATTACCGACCGTCATAATTCCTGAGTTCAAACCAATACCAATATTGATTCTCCGTTCGGGGGGCCATTTTTCATTCAATTGGTTAAGCGATTCCATTTGCTTGAGTGCGCATTTACAGGCGATAAGAGCATGGTCTTCCTGCGGTATCGGTGCCCCGAAGAACCACATAATCTCATCACCGACGTATTTGTCGAGTGTGCCGTTGTATTCGAGGATGATATCGGTCATTGCAGTCAAATATTCATTGAGGTGGTTAACGAGCTCTTGTGGGGTCATGCTTTCGGACAGGGTGGTGAATCCGCGTATATCCGAGAAACAGACGGTAAGGTCTTTATCGATTCCGCCGAGCTCCGGCGGGTTTTCTAAAATCTGATCGACTACCCGGGGGCTGACATATTTTCCGAACATATCCCGTATACGTGCCTTATCACGTTCTTCGGTCATGATCCGGTATACGACAATAGTGAGAAAAGCAAAGAAGATCCCAATAGCGGGAGAAGAGAAATTGATAATAGAAGCCATCTCATCGAAAACAAGGGTGGCTGTAATGAAAAATGCAAAGATGAGTACAAGAGAGAGCACGAGAGACCAGATCGTGGACAGTCTCGAGCTTACAAATGAGATGATCATTATCATACCGAATAGAATAAGCAGGTTGATCCACAGCGGCACCGGTGTGAGGAAATTATTCATTAATATGGTGTTCAATGAGTTTGCATGAATTTCCACACCGTACATCAGGCCGAACGGAGTTGGTTTTTGGTCCGCGGCCATACCGCGGGCAAATGGACCGACCATAAGTATTTTATTCCCGACAGCCTTTGTCGGAGGCCAGGTGTCCGGGTCCGTTCCCGGAACACGTGCGGCATATCCGGAGTATGACCGTATTGGAAATGTTTGCGGAGCTCCGGGATCTGCATAAGATGGAGGACCCATGAAATTGATGAGCATGGAGCCGTGTTTATCGATGGGAATCGTTATCTCTTCGAGCACCTTCGTTTTAGGCGGCGATATCATGTTCCCCTCTTCATCGAATTTCGCCTGCTGTACAGTTATCGCATATGGCACCCATTCCTGCTTTTCGAGGTCAAAGTATTCGGGTTCCCGAATTGTTATCTGTTTTCCGAATTCTACTTCGACATCCGAGAGTTCTTTATTGAAATACTCGAGTGCTAAAGAGAGTGTAATTGCCGGTACAAAGTGGTCTTGATATTTACGGATAACGTAGTAAGAATCATCCGGTTTGCCGTCATTATCGGTGTCTACACTTCTCAACGGTGCTTTCTTTTCCAACTCTGTTTCAAGATCGGCAAGGACCTCCTCCGTTAAAGGAAAGGGAATCGAATGATGCAGTCCGTTTACATCAACCCACTCTAAGCGCTCGAAGTTTTCGTGATCAACAGGCGGTGCGGAAGCTATGTCTCTAAATCTATAGGCATCTACCAACACTGAAGATTTAGCCACTAAGGCCTGTCTTCGATATATTTTGTCTTCATCGACTTGAAAATTCGCGTGTCCGTAACCATGCGTTGCTCGGCCATACGGCTGTAAGGGAGGCTGCAGACCGTAGTAGGTGTGCATATGCTGCCAATCTCCGGTTATGTTTTTTATTTCTCCATAACTTTCGTACAAAGCCTCCTGCCGGGCAAAATATTCTTCGGCAACATTCGAAGGGGGCGGTACCTCATCTAATACAGTCTCGAGAAATACTCGTTCGTTATTGCGGATACTGTTTACGAGGATAACGTCATCGTAGGCATTTTCATCCGGTTCGATGAAAAATACGTCGAGGAACAAGGCGCGCTCCCTCTCCTCTTGGTTTCTGATTCGTGCAAATGAATCGATGAGATTGGCATGCCGATATCGAGGAAAGGGCCATTTCCCGAATGTGGAGAGCGTACGGAAATCGATTCCGACAATAAGGATATCCTTCGATATATCGGGGTTCCGCTGTTCGACACTGACTCCTTCCTGGATAGTGGTCTTCATAAAAACATTCTTGAAGTTAAAATGTATGTCGAGCATTTTGAGTTCAAGGGTTTCTAAAAGAGGCAGATGCATCCCGTATTGAAGAAAGCCGAATAAAGCAAAAATTATGAGACCGATTATAAAACCAAAATACCGGGTTTCGAAAATTTTGGTTCTTTTCCCTTTTGCCATATAATCTCTCCAGCTAATATTTTTCGGCAGGAATGTCGAACTATCTGATTGCTATATCTTGCCGTCTACTTTCATCTTGATTATACGGTTTCTTGCTAATTTTGTCCAATTACTTGATGAAAAATTATCCTCTAAGTCTTCGTACACTTCTTGAGCGGAAGTGTAATCATCCTGCTGTTCGTGCAGCCTTCCTAAAGAGAACAGTACTTCGGGAATTCCCGCGAAATCGTCTCGATATTCATCGCTGATTCTTTGGTAAAACTCGACCGCTTTGGCCGTATCTCCGTCCTCTTCGAGTGCGACTGCGGCATTTACCAGAGAAATTGGAGCAAGGTAGCTCTGCGGAAACGTATCTGCCAACAGAACGAACTCATCGACAGATTCTACCCACATCTCTTTTTCAAAAAAGAGGTTTCCCCGAATAAAACGGGCCCGTTGCGCCGCGTAGAGCCGTGGATATGTGTTGATGATATTTTCTGTTTCATCGAGAATGAAATCTTCGAGTGCCTGTTTTTGTTCTTCAGATTCTTCAATGACCCAGCTGTCAAAATCCTTTTGGACCTGTTCGACCATATAGGTCGAATCGCCCAACCGTTTGCCGACAATTTCTGACACGACTGCAAACGTAATGACTCCTACCACGATTGCAATTAATAAAACGAGTAGGAGAATCCTGTTATGCTGTATAAAGTTGGAAAGCTGGTTTAAAATTTTCTGTTTTGGTGTTTCCTCTTGTGGTTTGTGCATTTCGTAATAACCTCTATCTGTTGATTTCTAGTTCTTTGATAAGTCTCGAAAGATATGTCCTTTGAATGTGAAGCGCCTTTGCAGCGTCTTTCTGTTTCCAATTGTATCGTTCAAGGGTGGAGCGAATAAAGTGCCGTTTAAAAACATTCACAGCGTCCTTTAAGTTCTTTCCTTCATACTGATTGAGAGTTTCCTGTTTCGTGGAATTGAGGATGAGATCGGCAGGGCGAATGTACTTTTCATGGGTAATTACTGCCGCCCGTTCTATTACATTCTCCAATTCCCTGACGTTCCCCGGCCAGTGATAAGAAAAAAGAGCATCCATCGCTTCTGTGGTAAAACCCTCTATCTGTTTTTTGATTTCGTGATTATACCGTTTAAGGAAGTAATCGGCAAGTTCCGGTATATCTTCTGTCCTCTCACGAAGCGGCGGAATAAAGAGCGGTAGCACGTTGAGCCGGTAGTAGAGGTCCTGCCTAAACTTCCCCTCTTCCATCGCCTTATCAATATCTTTATTAGTCGCGGCAATGATCCGTACATCAACCTTGATCGGTTCACTCGAGCCGACTTTCTCGAATACCTTCTGTTCTATGACCCGGAGTAATTTGGCCTGCAGTTCGAAAGGGAAATCCCCAATTTCATCCAGAAAAATGGTGCCCCCGTCAGCGAGTTCGAACCGCCCCCGCCGGTCTTTCGATGCATCGGTAAACGCACCCTTTACATGTCCGAATAATTCACTCTCGAGGAGATGTTCAGGGAGTGCGGCGCAGTTCACCCTGATAAACGGATTGTCCTTCCGCGCACTTCTCAGATGGATCTGTTCGGCGAAAAGTTCCTTCCCTACTCCGCTTTCTCCTAAGATGAGAACGGGTGAGTTGGTCGATGCAATTCGATTAGTCAATTCCAGTTTTTCTTTGATTATGGGGCTTTTCCCGATAAACGTATGGTAGCCTTTGTTCGTTTGTACTTGGTCCTGGAGCAGATACACCTCTTCCTGCACTTTTTGATACGATTGTGCGTTTTGAATCGCGAGTGCGGATTGATTCGCGAAGATTTCCAGCCATTTCAAATCTTCTGAAGTAAAGGGGCGGGCACCCTTTTTGTTGATAATTTCGATTACGCCGACACATCGGTTTATAATTCTCATCGGTACGGCAAGGATGGAGGTTGTTTTATAGCCGATCTGCCTACTGATGTCCGAATAAAACCGGCTATCGGATTCAACGTCGTTTACGATGAGCGATGTGTTGTGCTCCGCGACCCATCCCGCTATACCCTCTCCTATATTCAGTGAAAACCGTTTTACATCGGGTCCTTTCGTTCCCAACGCAATTTCAAAGTAGAGTTTGTGGTTTTCAGGATTCAAAAGAAGCAGAGATGAGGCTTCTCCTTCCGTAAGTTGGGTCGCACTCTCTAAAATACGAGTTAGGAGAAGTCTTGGGTCTTCATAATATGAGTTGATTTGGGTATTGATCTCAATGAGCGTTTCAAGCCGCTTCGAATCTTGCTCGGTTGCCACCATATCTTCATGATTTCGTCAAACGTTATTCTTCTTCTTCAGTAGCCGTGTCTTTGTTTTTTAACAGATCGCCGACCGTTACGGTATTCTCTTCTTCTTCATTATGAATGTATTTGGAAAGTTCTTCCCGCTGCATCTTTTTATGATAATCTTTTATGGAAAGTGAGAGTTTCTGCTGAATAGGCTGCACTTCAGTAACGAGCGCACTTACCGTATCTCCGACATTGTATTTATCGAGCGGGTTTTCATCCTCATTTTGATCGATTACATTCATGCTGAGATTGTTCTTATGAATCAGTCCTTCGATATCATCCTGGACCCGTACGAACAGTCCGAAGTCTGTTTTCGAAGTGATAACCCCCTCGATAATGCTGCCCGGGCCGTATATTCGGGCCAGTTTCTGCCAGGGATTATCAGAGAGCTGCTTCATCCCCAGTCTTATTCTGCGGTTCTCCTTATCGAGTCCGATAATGACGAAATCAGCCTCTTCATCTTCTGTAAGTACGGCTGAAGGATTTTTGTATTTTTTCGTCCAGGAGAGATCGTCCACATGAATAAACCCGTCGATACCTTCTTCCAGCTCGACGAAGGCACCGGAATTCGTGATCTTGACCACTTTCCGCCGGACCTCTTTGCCCACCGGATATTTTTCATCGATTGTGTCCCACGGGTTGGGATATACCTGTTTTATACCGAGAGAGACCCGGCCCTTTTGAAGGTCGTAGGAGAGAATCTTGACTTCGACTTCATCACCCGGACTGAGTACTTCTTTCGGATGTTTTATGCGTTTTACCCATGACAGCTCCGAAACATGAACCAGCCCTTCGATACCTTCTTCCAGTTCTACGAATGCGCCGAAATCGGTCAGTTTGGTCACCTGACCCTTGACTATGTCGCCCTCCTGATATTTTTGCTCGAAACTCATCCAGGGATCTTGAGTGAAGTGTTTGAGAGACAGATTTATCTTATTTTCCTCCGGATCGAGCCGTATTACTTTCAGTTTTATGTTCTGGTTCTTTTTGACAAAGTCTTTCGGCCGGGTAACATGCCCCCAGCTCATATCGTTTATATGGAGAAGTCCGTCGAACCCACCTAAATCAATGAAAGCACCGAATGAAGTAAAACTCTTAACGGTTCCTTCTACCTCGTCTCCGATTTTTACTGTATTGAAAAACTCTTCTCGCTTTCGTTCAAGTTCTTTCTCGAGCCAGTCTCGCCGGGAGAGGACAATCTTGATTTTGTTATTGCTGAAGAGCCTCTCGATAAGAAACTTCGATTTTACACCCACTAGGCTCTCAGGGTCCTCGACCCTGGCGATATCTGCTTTCGACATAGGGCAGAAACCCTTTATATCATAACCGAGATCTACTTCGTAGCCTCCTTTGATACTTTTGAAAAACGTACCGTCTACCGGCTCACCGTTTTCCGAGGCGTCGCGAAGGTTCTTCCAGAACAGTTTTACATCGGCTTTTCGTTTTGAAACGATAACTTGACCGTGTGAACCCTCTTTGCTTATAAGCATAACTTCGACCGTATCACCCTTCTCGGGCAGTTCGTCGAACTCTTCGGTGGGTATTTTACCTTCTGATTTGTACCCTATATCGATAAATACATTTTCTTGATTTTTTTCTACAACAGTACCATCAATGAGTTGTCCTTCTTCTAATTGATCGAGAGATTTCAGGTATTCTTCCTGGAGTTTTTTCTGATCAATATCTTCGTGTACTGTGTTCTCCTGATCTGCCATTACTTTTTTTGTCCTCTATTTTACCGTTCTAGTTTCTTTTCATTTCTGATTTTATCTACAACTTTGTCACAAACTTGATCTATGGTCAAGTCCGAAGTATCCAAATAGAAAGCATCCGGGGCGATTGTCAAAGAACCGAACGGCTTATTTTTGTCGATTTTGTCCCTTTTTTTTATATTTTCCACTATTTCTTGGTATGAAAGTTTACTCGTTCCCTGACCGAACCTTCTTTTTGCTCTCACTTCGGGTGTTGCATCGAGGTACACTTTAAGGTCAGCATCAGGAAAAACCACAGTAGTGATATCCCGGCCTTCGGCCACCACATCGATGTCTTTTGAAACCTCTCTCAATTTCTTGTTTACAACATGACGGACAGCAACGATAGCGGAATGCTCCGCGACCCATCGATCGACAGCGTCCGTGTGAAGTTCATCTTCGATATCAACGCCGTTTAGGTGCATTCTCCCGTTATCGAGTGAAAGGGAGCACTTTTTCGCCTCATCTATTATTTTTGTTTCGTCTAAAGGGTCGACTCCGTTCTGCAGTGCGGAAAATGTAATTGCCCGATAAAAGTTGCCGGAATTGAGGTAAAACATACAGGACTGCTCCGCAATCTTTTTAGCAATCGTGCTTTTTCCCGCTCCTGCAGGACCGTCAATCGCTACGACCATGCACATAACTCCATAACGGCTGTAATTTCTTCGTCAGTGAGGGATCGGTATGATCCGGGAGGAATCCCCTCGATTGTAACCGGGCCTATTCTTGTTCGATGAATCGCCGTTACCAGGATTCCGGCCGATTGAAACAGCTTACGAATTTCACGGTTCCTCCCCTCATTGAGAGTAACCACGGCTTTTCTCGGCGTTTCCAGCCGATACTGTTTAATACGGTGCAGGACCCCTTCGATTTGTATCCCCCGCTTGAACTGTGTAAGCAATTGTTTCGAGATTTCTTCTCGTGTCTCTACGATATATTCTTTTTCTATCTCCCATGACGGATGAGAGACAATCTTGGCAAATTCTCCGTCATTTGTAAAGAAGATAAGCCCGGAAGAATCCAAATCGAGTCTTCCCACGTGGAACAGACGATAATTATCGGCTTCTTTTATAAGGTCGAGTGCTAAGGGACGGCCAAACGGGTCCGAGTTAGCGCAAATATACCCGCGCGGTTTGTGCAGTGCTAAATATACATTTTCCCGTTCCGGTTCGACTATTGTATCGTCGAATTGAATCGTATCGTGCGCGGAACAGGTTTCTCCGAGTTTTGTTACAGTCTTCCCGTTTTTTTTCACCCTCCCTTCGGTTATATACTGTTCACATTTTCTCCGCGAAGCAATGCCGCAGCGGGCCAGATATACATGAATGCGGACCGGCTTTTTTGAGGAATTACCCTTCAAGTTCGAACCGTTCCTGTTCGAGATCATCGAGTTTCGGCAGATCGGCAATGCTCTTGAGCCGAAAGGTTTTCAGGAACTCTTTCGTCGTCCCGTACTGGATTGGTTTGCCGGGAGCATCCTTTTTTCCGGTCTCTTTGATGAGATTTTTTGCAAAAAGCAGTCTGATCATCCCGTCCGCGGATACCCCTCGGATAACCTCTATTTCACTTTTTGTAATCGGCTGCGAATACGCGATGATCGAAAGTGTTTCAAGAGCAGCTTTCGACAGTTTGGTCTCGTTTTTTTTACCGTAGCGGGATTTCAGGTAGTCCCATAACTCTTTTTTCGGAGATAAGAGAAACCCTTCTCCGATTTCGATTATTTCGAGACCGTGATAATCATGATTGTACTCCTCCTGGAGCAGAGAAACCGCCTCGAGTGCTGCGTCTTTGGAAAGCCCGCTTATTGAAGCAAGAGAGTTCAGCGGGAGCGGTTCGACTTCGAGGAAGAGAATTGCTTCTACGAGTGCGACATCTTTATTCAGTTTGGGAGGGTTTTCCATAGTTCGTTATCCGGATGTCTCCAAACATTTTATTTTGTAATATTATGATTTTTCTTATTTTGACCGCTTCGAGTATCGCAAGGAAAGAACAGACGATTTCGAGAATAGATTTACTGTTTACGATTAAATCAGTAAAGAGAAACTCATGTTTTGTGTCGAGATACTCGTAAATAAGACTCAGCTTTTCATTGATCGTAACCTCTTCATAGAGATCGATTATTCGCTCAGAGGATATCGAAGAGACGATAGAGGAGAAGGTTCGAAGCAGGTCCCACACATCGATTTCTTCCCACAGCCCATCGTCGTCCAAAAAAGGAAGATTGATTTGCTTTCGCTTGCGTTCGATCATCCACTCCGATTCTCTCTCTTTTTCTTCCATCAGCTTAGAGATCTCTTTGAACTTCTGGTATTCGATCAATTTTTCGACCAGTTCCTGTCTCGGGTCATCGAACTCTTCATCAAAATCGACTTCTTCGGGAAGAAGCATACGGGATTTTATGTAGAGCAGGGTAGCAGCCATAACGTAGAACTCGGTTATGTTGTCGAGATCCACCTTGGTGGAATACTCCAGATATGAGAGATACTGTTCGGTGATATGGGCAATCGGGATATCGTATATATTGACCTCGGATTTTTTAATGAGAAAGAGCAGCAGATCGAGCGGACCTTCGAAATCTCCTAAATGGTAGATATGGTCTTGTTTGTTTGTTCCATTATTCACATTAGTTGTCGGCGTCAACGTCTCCCTCTGCTTGATCACTATATCTTTTGCGAGAGTAGAAGTAAATACCCTGTTCCCCGAGCGTGTCAAGGGCCTTTTTAAAGGGTTCTCCGGTCTCAGGATGCAGAATGTCCGGAGAGAGTTCTACGAGCGGGACTAACACGAATTTTCGTTCCATCATCCGCGGATGCGGTATAATGAGATTCTCGGCTTTGATTAGCCGCGAGCAGAACAGAAGAATATCGATATCGATAGTCCGCGGACCCCACCTTAACTCTTTTGAGCGGTCTCTTCCCAACGCTTTTTCGACATCATGGATTTCTTCGAGCAGTTCAAAACAGCCGAGTGTAGTACTGCCTTTAAAAACGGTATTCAAAAAGGCGGGTTGATCAACCTTTCCTACCGGCTCTGTTTCGTAGAGAGATGCTGTATCCAGCAGAACGATATTAGGTTTTCCATCGAGTAGATGAAACGCGTTCTCGATGTTTTTTTCGCGGTCACCGAGGTTCGACCCAATACCGAGGTGAAAGATACAGCTTTCAGTCATACACCGTTAAAACAGCTCTGAATCCGAGACGGCGGCCTGTTCATTGGCTTGGCCCTTGGCCTCGTCTGCTGTCGATTTTTGAGCCTGTTTCTGAGTATTCGATTTACCCGCATTATTTGAATTGCTTCCTTCCGTTTTATTACTCTCTGCAGGTCCGCCGGGGGCCTGCCTCGGGGCCGGAGGGGGAAACATGATTTCCCGAAGCTGTTCTTCGATCGTCGAACCCACATCAGGGTTATTTTCGAGAAACAATTTAGCATTCTCGCGCCCCTGCCCTATTCGTTCTTCTCCAAAAGAGTACCAGCTTCCGCTTTTCTGGATCAGGTTCTGCTTAATTGCTGCATCGAGCAGGCTGCCGCTTGCAGAAATGCCTTTTCCGAACATGATTTCCATTTCTACTTTTTTGAACGGGGGGGCAACTTTATTTTTTACTACCTTTACACGCACCCGGTTCCCGATCGCGTCTTCGGTACCCTTTGCAATGGTCTCGATACGTCTTACTTCGAGACGTACTGAAGAATAGAACTTGAGTGCTTTTCCGCCTGTTGTCGTCTCGGGATTGCCGAACATTACCCCGATCTTCATTCTGATTTGATTGATGAATATCAGGCAGGTTCCTGATTTGGAAATAGTTCCGGTCAGTTTTCTCAAGGCCTGGCTCATAAGACGGGCCTGCAGGCCCATGTGGGAGTCTCCCATATCACCCTCTATCTCAGACTGAGGAGTGAGAGCGGCAACGCTGTCTACTACAATAATATCAACCGCACCTGAACGAATAAGGGATTCAGTAATTTCCAGCGCTTGTTCTCCGGTATCGGGCTGAGAAACCCATAATTCATCAGTGTTTACTCCGAGGTTACGGGCATATGTAGGGTCTAAAGCATGCTCTGCATCTATAAACGCGGCGATACCGCCCAGTTTTTGTGCTTCGGCGATTGCATGAAGAGCGAGAGTGGTTTTCCCGGATGATTCGGGTCCGTAGATTTCGATTACCCTCCCCCGGGGATACCCCCCTACTCCCAACGCTTCGTCGAGCAGGATCGATCCGGAGGGAATTGCCCGTATCCCTCTGGTATCGGTTCCTTCGCCCAGTTTCATCAGGGAGCCTTTTCCGTACTGTTTTTCGATCTGTAGCTTTGCTGCTTCTATCGCTTTTAATTTTTCGGTATTTGCCGGGGCCTCTTGTGCCGTATTCTTTTCGGCTTTTTTTGCCATAATGTTCCTCCTTATACAGTATAACCGGAAAACTCCGTCTGGTGCTTCACGTATTACAAAGAATAGTATAGCTAGATTTTTTGACGGTCAAGATTGTTTTGAATCGATGATTATCGTAACCGGTCCGTCATTTGTGTAGGTAACCTGCATCGAAACTCTAAACCTGCCGGTCTCAGGCGAGAACCCGAATTCGCGCAGCCGGTCGTTGAATTTATTGTAGAACTCTTCTCCCTTCTCCGGAGAAGCAGCCTTGGAATATGAAGGCCTTCTTCCCTTTTTAGTATCAGCTAACAGGGTAAACTGAGAGACAGTGAGTATTCTTCCATCTGGAAGATCGGTAAGGGATAAGTTCATTTTTCCCTGTTCATCTTCAAAAACGCGCAGCCCGGTAATTTTACGCGCTACATACGCTATATCTTCCTCCCCGTCATCTTCCGCTACTCCGAGATACACGAGAAGTCCGCGATCGATTTTTCCCGTTACAGAGCTGCCGACAGTAACAGTACACGAAGAAACTCTTTGAACAACTGCTTTCATGGTTATTCATCCTTTTTAAGGGTTTAAGGTCAGGGAGCAAGATGATGAACGGAAACACCGATCAAAGTTATACGGTCATTCTCAATATGAATTCGTCCTAAAAGTTCGATCGGATGGCCCTGTTCTAGCGACACTGCAAAATCGAGAGTTACCGGTACCACCCCTTCTAGGACCTTTTCATCATGATATCCGACAAGAAAATCAAATGCAATCCGTTCTTCGGAGACGGAGAGGTTGCTGATTTTCCCTTTCCATATAACATAGCAGTTATCGTAGAGATATTTATCTTTATCGACCTCCCTGTAACTGTAGGAAGTTTTTAATGTAGTAAAGGTCGGTGTTCTGAGGAACCCTTCGAGAAAGCGTACTTTTTCCTTTACCTGCTCTGATGCATTCGACTGCAGAAGTCTGTTTATCTCTTTTTGAGCGGCATTATCGTTGTAATCCTGAAAATACCGTTTCGCTTTTGTAAAACTCTCGTTGATCTCCTTTTCGGTCAATATGTACCGGTAATCGCCGCTCTCGGAGACGACCGGTTTTGTCTCTTCGAGTTTCAGCTCCGCGATCTCCTGTGATCTCGGCTTCTTTCCCGGAAGCTCTATGCCGTCACTTTTTTGAAAAAGAAGTAGAACTAACGGAACAATGATAATGATCAGTACAATAATCGGGACAATAGGCGGGAGAGCAAATCCTGTTGATGGATAGAGAAATGATATTTTATCGGATTGGACAAAATCTTCTAAGGTTTTTGAATTGATATGATCCTTTATCAAATGCAGGGCTTTTTTCGCTTTTTTATTCCCGCTGTCTATATCGAGGATTGCAAGGAGATTCAACAAAGCTTCATTACTCTCCTGCCGTTTCAAATGGACTGCAGCGAGGGCAAAAAGCGTGTTGATATCTTCGGAGTTGAGCTGATATGCCCGGCGAAGATACGTGTACGCACCCCCGAAATCTCCCGTATAGAGGCAGGAGACACCGAGTAAATAATAAAACTGTTCGTTTTCGCGGTAACGGAACGTTTGAGGTTCTAATAAACGGAGTACATCTGCAAATTTATTTCTGCGAAACAGGAGTGAAGCTTTTTTTAATTCATTACTTCCATAGTGGGATCTCCTACCTGTTCTCATACCGGGATTTTCGCTTTTCAAGTTCCTCGATAACCTGATTCATAACTTCGAGTTCAGACTCGCTGACGGTTTCGTCTGACTGAAGTATCTGGTTTATTTCTTTGATAAGGTCCCTGACTGTTAAAAGATCTGTTTGCACTGAGAGTTCAGTGTCGCCTGTTTGAGGCTCGGTATTGAGTGTTTTCGTAAAAACATCTGAGATTTCAGTTTTTTTCCGTTCTCCCGACAAAGAGAAACCCTCTGCCGAATAGTGACCCATAGCCATAACGATTTCCCGTGACTGACCGCGCTCGATTCTTCGGGCATTATAGTATATACTCAATGCGCTGTCATTAATCGAATAGGGAAGCTGATTAAAATTCCTCTGAGAATTGACGGTATATCCCCAACCTCCTTCACTCAGCCGTTTCCAGTTTGCTGCTACTACCCGGTCAGGAGTGGTTATTCCTCTGCCGTTGAGCATAATCTGAAAACCCGGCGTTTTTTCTTTGCCTGCAGACACGATGAAGCCCGGCATCGAACGGGAGGAGAACTCAGTTTCGTTCTCGATTGACAAACTTCCATCGGCGAAAAAATGTGTGTTGTCCCGTTCTCCTAGATAGGTGTCAAATACATAATTACAGCCGACTGAAAGATTTTGTTCGGAAATATTTTCGATGGTAATGGTAATGGTGATACCATCGGAGAGTGCGGATGAGGGAGAGCTTATAAAGGAGAACTCTTCTCTGATTTTGAGCTGATTGGAAGTCCAGATGAAAGCGCCCCCATTCTCCGTCTCTTCTACTTCCTGAGTAAAATTATACGCCTCTCCCATTCTGTACGTCTTATTACCTTCGAGAACCGTCAAAAATGATGTTCGCGGGTCTTCATCGAGAAAAAGAGGAGTATAGTTTGTCCTTCGCACATCTGTGAGGTAATAGAGGCTGAATCTGCCCACATCTTCGTGGAGAATAAGTTTCATTTTACCTTTGGTAAGCTCCAAGGCATATCCCTGCATGACAAAAACAATCATTAGTAAAAGGACGAGACTGATTATACGCTTCATTATCTGTTCTCCGTATTGCTTTCAAGCCAATCGATATAAAACTCTTCGAGCTCGAGAGCTTCTTCCTTGAGGGAAAGGAGGTCCTTCATCTTTTCAATTGATTCGATCTCTCCGGTTTCGGCCGTAACGGCAGCAGCGTCAGGACCGGCTTCTCGGCATGCGGCAAGCTGCCGTTTTGTTTCACCAAGCTGATTGTTGAGCTCTGCAATCTGTTCTTTTAAAGAAGCTATTGTCTCTTCGAGAGAATCGATCTCAGCCTCTTTCTCGTTGATATCGATTGTCAATTCTTCAATTTTGGCTTCTACACCGCTTTCAGCATATTCGGTGAGCTTTTTCTGATACGCCGCGAGAGCCTGTTCGTAGGTTTTTTCTCGAATTTGGTACTCTTCGAGTGCTTTTAACGCTTCTTCGTGGCTCCACTTGAGAAATTTCAACAGCTCCTGCTCTCTGTACTTGAGCTGGATGATAGAGATACGGTATTTCGATGCTTCTACTTTGAAGCTCGATGGATACTCTTGAACAACATGGGTAAATACTGTTTCTGCATCATCTAAATGGCCGAGTGAATAGAGAGATTCACCGATCCAGTAATAGGCATTCGCAACATAAGGATTATTTTCAAACGTCTCGATAAAGTTGTAGAGAATCTGAATGGTCTTTTCATACTCTTTCTGCAGAAAAAGCAGCCGTCCCTTTTGATAGAAGCTCTCCGGATAGAGCGGATGGTCCGGATAGTTTATAAGGAAAAACTCGAGATTTTTTTCAGCCTTATCGTATTGATTGAGTGCGATGTACGCTCGAGCAGTCCAGAAGTAGGCTTCACCGTGAAACGATTCCATGTCCGGGTCCACAATTATTTCTCTGAACTGGAGTATTGCTTCTTCGAAATTTCCGGCTTGAAAATAACCTTTTCCCCTTTCGAGGAGCTGCTCCCCTCTATCACTTTGTGCGGGAAGAAGGCCAATGAAAGCCACTAGACAAAAAATGAGAAGGAATGGTTTTTTTACGTTCAAAATTTAAACCCCTGATTAAATTTCGGTTATTATACAACGAAACTGAATTAATTTCTTATTCTGCAAAGGATTCTCCCTTCAAAATCCGCACTTCTTCCGCAGGATTTTCTGATGCAAAAAAAGCGGACCCGCTGACCAGCACATCTGAGCCCGCTTTTCGTGCAGTACCGCAGGTGTGTCTGTCAATTCCGCCGTCAACGGAGAGTAGATACGAATATCCGTGTTCTTCACGTAATCTCTTCAGTTTTCTTACCTTTTCCAAACAGCGGGGAATGATTTCCTGTCCCCCAAAGCCGGGGTTGACCGTCATGATGAGAATGAGATCGAGCATTGGGAGCAGTTCCACTAGATGATCAGCAGGAGTTGACGGTACAATTGAGATTCCTGCTCGTTTTCCATTATCTTTGATCCGCTGGATCATCCTGTGAGCATGTACCACCGCTTCGAGATGGAAAGATATATAGTCTGCACCTGCTTCCGCGAATACGTCGACATGGTTTTCAGGTTTCTCGATCATTAAATGAACGTCGAAAGGGAGCTCGGTGAGCGGTCGAATATCCTTTACCATTTTGGGACCGAACGTAATATTGGGAACAAACATCCCGTCCATCACATCGAGATGTACCCAATCCCCTCCTGAATCTACGATCTGTTTTACTCCCGCGGCCATATTTCCGAAGTTTGCCGATAAAAGCGAGGGTGCTACCAACGTTTCAGAACTGCTATTCATAACCCTTATTTCTATCAGAAATCAAGAAATAAGGCAATTCCAACAAGATTGACTAAACTGTCTCACATGATATAATGAATGAATACAAAAAATTTATGGGAGAATCTACAGACACGAAAGGAAAAATAGATTCAATTCTGGATACTGCATACAGCCTGTTTCGATCGGGTGAGTTCACTAAGGCATCTGAAATACTCTCTGAGGCGTTGACTATAGATTTTGACCAAAAAGAGGTTGTTACAGCACTCAAGTGCGCATCCTTCTGGAGTGAGCGTCAGACGAAATTGAGTACGATAAATGATATTGAAAAAAGGGGGAACTATCTTCTCGAACAGTGGAAGATATTTACCTTTTTCCTCGAAAAGTTGGATGACGTAAGTGAGCAGTGCATGTACGCTATACGACAGTTTGTTTTCGGACGAGGCCTGCTCGCTTTTCAGGACGTTCTGGAAAAAAAGGGAAGGCATGATTCGGATGTTCTTTTTAAGATCGGAAAATGTTATAAAGGAAAGGGTGACTACGAACATGCTCTCGAATATTTCGAAGCTACCAGTCATCAAAAACTGGATGATTCGATGATTCTGGCAGAATTGGCGGACTGCTATGCTTTTATCAATGAAGTAAAAGCGTCGAAAATTTTCTTTCGGGAGGCTTTTTTTCTCGATCCTCAGGGGATCGACATCACTTCATTGGAATCGATGCTGATTCGGCGGATCATTCATAAATTAAAAAGTATGGGATTCGTATTACCGGAGCTCTTGGAATGGGTGCCGGTCTACGGCGTGCTTTTCGGTGTATTCAATGTGAAGCGGGAGCTGAAACCGCTCGAGTACGGTAAATTGAAACAGAAAATTGTTGATCTCGAAAGTAAACTGCAGAGTGAAAACGGAGGGGCTGATTTTATCGTGCCCCGGTTATTGAACAGGTACTTTTGGATGATCGACCATTTGTTGAGTATTAAAAGTGACAGAGACAAAGTCGAAAAGGTACTGCAAAAAATAAAATCTGTTGATGAATCTATATACAACCAATACGTTAATTAGAGTGGAGATTTTTTATGGCCGAAACGAAAGTAAAAACAGTAAGTGAACTGCTCAATGAAGAGAAATGGACACGAGCAACAATAAATAACTATACAGTAAATAATTTCAAAGAGCTCGATGAAATAATAGATGAAATTATCGATAGCGAGGAAGAGGATGAAATTAAACAGCTCTGCGACGAGCACCTGACACATACAAAAAACAGCATTATTGCACTCTACATTTCGGGGATTATATCGCTTAAAAAGCAGCTCATTGATGATTCAAATCTAGTAATGCTTATTAACATTTTCTCTGATAATCACAAGTGGAATATTGTCGAGTACCTCTGTAATCGTATTTTGAGTTTCGGAGAGAACAAGTTTGCATTGAGAACACTTGCCGAGTGTTATTCGAATGAAAATGAAGATGACAAGAAATACGAAATTTGGGAACGGCTTATAAAAGTCGATTATGAGGAAGCCGACATCGTCAGATTTATAGCAGAGAAAAAGGAAAGTGAAAATAATATCGAGGATGCCGTAGAATATTACAAAAAAGCAATCCATCGCTATATCAATAAGAAGCTGTTCTCAAATGTAAAAGAAGTATGGCATAAGTTAATACAGTATATTCCAGAAGAGATAGATTTTTTCTTCCATGTAGAGACGAAAGTCGCAAAAACGATTAGTGAAGAACGGGCTTCACAACTATTAGAAGACCTCTACAGTTACTACAAAGAAAAAGAGAACTGGGACAAAGCTATTGAAATCTTGAAGCGAATTTTGGACTACGATTCGAAAAATGCATGGGCCCGGCAGGAGATTATTACCAGTTATCAAGGGAAGTACAAAGATCATAGTCATCTCGATGAATACATAAAACTGTCAAATCTCAATCAATCATGGCGTAATGTACACGATGCTATTGCCGATTTTGAGAAGCACATCGCGTTTGATAGCGGTAATTTTGTGTGTCACCGGTCCTGGGGCATTGGAAGAATCGCTAAGATCGAAGACGATGAGATCGTTATAGATTTCGCGCGTAAACGCAATCATAAAATGTCTCTCAAAATGGCTGTAAATGCCCTCAGCACCCTTTCCCGCGACCACATCTGGGTGTTGAAAGTAATTATGAAAAAGGAAGAGCTGAAAGAGAAAATTAAAAAGGATATTCCCTGGGCATTGAAAACCATTATTCGAAGTTTTGACAATGCCGCGGACATGAAAAAGATTAAAGCAGAGCTCGTCCCCAGCATATTGACTCAGTCTGAATGGACTTCATGGAGCACACAGGCGAGGAAGATTCTAAAAACTGATCCGAACTTTGGAAATCTCCCCGACAAACCCGATCAATTCGTCGTGCGCGACAATCCGATCTCCTATGAAGAGAAAATATTCAATAAATTCAAAGCTGAAAAGAGCTTTTTCGGCAGACTTCAGACGACCCAGGACTTTTTGGCAAACTCCTCACCGGATTCCGAGTACTTTGCAGAAATGTTCGATTACTTTGTCGGTTTTCTCCGTTCCTTCAATACTGTAAACGAGTTTGTTATATCCAGTTATCTCGTAGTCGATAAAATCGTAACGGAGTTTCCTTATCTGAACCCGGGGTTGCAAATTGATTTTAATCAATTGATGGACCAGGTATCGGATATTACGGATATTTTTCTCAAAATAGAAAATTCCGAACTGAAGCGGAGTCTCTTAGAACAGATAAAAGACAATAGGACAGATTGGCCGGACATATTCGTTACATTGTTTCCAAACTATCTGTCGAAATATATCCTCGATGAATTAAAAACAAACAAACATGACGAAAAAATATTTAATCTGATCACCACAATCGTTGAAAATTATAAGGATTATCGGGAAGCATTTATCTGGCTTGCTAAGAACTTTCCCGACCCGTCATGGTTCGGGAAATTCGACATAAAGTATGAGAAGGTCCTCATTGGGATGATCCATTTACTCGACATCTCCTACAGAGAAATCAATAATCGCACCAATGTCGGTTTTAACAGGAAGATAAACAAACAGATTCAAACGTACCTCTTTAAAGACAAACGGTTAGAGGATTATTTTCTCGTTGCCGATGAGGAGAGCATCAGCAGGATTTATTCGTTAATTGAAGATGTTAAAGATCTCGATCCTTCGATAAAACTGGAACTGAAACATACCATTATGGAAAAATTTCCGAATTTCAAGTTTTATGGAAAAGAGGAGAGAGGGAAAGTGACACGGGGTCTTATTGTTACTCCCGATAGTTATAAGCGCAAACAGGACGTACTTCGACATCTTATCGATGTCGAAGTACCTGAAAACAGCAAGGAAATCGGTACGGCAATGGAGAAAGGTGACCTGCGGGAGAACGCAGAATACAAGGCTGCAAAAGAGAAACAGGAAATGCTCAATTCCACCGTTGCAAAATTAAAGGAAGAGATCGAAAAAGCACAAATATTCGATAAAAACAATGTGGATACTTCTACGGTCTCGTTCGGTACTAAAGTAACATTGAAAAACAAAGAAACTGAAGAAAAAGAAGAGTATACGATACTTGGCCCGTGGGAATCCGACCCCTCTAAAAACGTTATATCGTATCTTTCTCCTTTGGGCACCGCACTGATAAATCATAAAGAAGGGGAAGAGCTTGATTTTTCCATAAATGAAAGAGAGTATTCTTATAAGATCGAAGGAATAAAAGAAGCCCAATTTTGAAACAGGTTGCTTTAATTCTACTCTGTTTTTTTCTCTGTGTACTTGCACCGGCAGCGGCTGAAAAAGATGTTGTAATTCTTCTTGATGTTTCTCAGAGCGTATTTTCGGAGTTCACGTCGATTAGAGAGTATCTGATTAAAGGCACTCTGGAAAAACAGATGGATTTAGGTGATTATTTCCATCTGCTTACATTTGCCGATGACCCACGAGTGGAACTCTCGCGCCGGATTAACACTGAAGAGGACATCGAAGCTGTTCTAAAAGAGATACTGCTGCTCTATCCGTTCGGGCAATACACAGACTTGGTTGCCGCATTACAGTTTTTAAACAGCTATACTGAATCTCTTCCGGATGAACGAAAGAAAGTAGTAGTGATACTCACCGACGGTATCCATGACCCGCCTCCTGGCCGCTACGAGGGAGCAGAGGGCGAAGACGGTAAACCAGGAAGTCTTGCTCTGCAGGAGGCGGCAGAAGCGATTAAAGAAAAGGATTGGGACGTTAACATCGTGGAAATGCCTTCTGACGAAGATGTAGTTGGTGAGGAAGATGAACGCGATGCAGAAGACACGGACAGTGCCGAAAAAGAACCCGGCACAGCAGAGGACCAAAAAGAAGGCCGTACCGCTGATGAGGAGGAGGAGTTGTCCGTTCTTACCGATGAGCTCGATTCCGAACCGTATCAGTATGACAGCGCTGATGGGGAGTCGATGACCGATAAGATATTCGACGGTCGAGACGGCGGTCGAGACGATGGAAAAGAGACCCGATCCGCCTCGGGTGAAACTATATCTGTAGGGAGGTACGCAGCTTTCATTTTTCTCGGTATCGCCGCTTTAGCTCTTCTTGCAGTGATTTTTATCGTACTGCGCAGAAAATCCATAACACTTTCTACTGATTTTAAAAAGAAGTTTCGAACAATCTATGATTTTCACTATTCCCACCTAAAGCCTGGAGAACGCCCCATCGAAATGCATGTTGAAGGGCAGAATACCAATATCGGGTTACGGAATGTACAAGCTATAAAAGAAGGGAAACGGCTTTGTGTAGGCGGTAGAGGATCATCATTTCTTATCTTTTTGGTCCCCCTGCCCCGCTGTATCGGTGTCATCGAAAGAAAAAATGATTTCTACCGTTTTGTTCCGCTCAAGAGTGAATATTTCCCCGATGGCGGAAGTCCTGTAGAAAATTGTTTAGACCGGGATCTGGTTCTGATTTCAGAGCACGGAAGAAAAATAGTATTCAGATTTTCGAAGTATGTTTCGAAACTCGAAAAAATAAACAAAATCATGCATTTAATCGACCAGCCCGGTATCCCCGAGTGAGCTCAAACAAATCCCATCTAACTGGGGTACTAATTGGTTTAAAGCTCTTCGAGCACACTCTGTGCCGTCTTTCTTACTCTCATCGCTTCCTGTTCTCCGGTCATTTTTTCGACTGACTCACGCAGACCGGTGAAATTGTTATATTGTATCCCCCGCAGAGCGTAGATCCGGACGATGTAGGAATGATGCTCGAGAAGCCGTGCAAATACAGGCTGCAGAGCGGGATGCTGCGTTCTGATAAGCACTTTGCAGGTATTTCCCAATAGTTGCGAATTCTCTTTTTCCCATTCATCTCGAAGGATTTTTTTTACTGCTTCGACCGCGGCAGCCGGGGTATTCTCCAGCAGGGCTTCGAGTGCGGTGATTCTAATCACCATCGAGGTTCGATTGGACAAATACAGTTCTTTGAGGACCCCGACAGTTTTTGCTCCCCCGATCTTACTCAACGCATTGATCGCTGCAATTCTCACCTTTGTCTCCGGATCATGCTCTGCTTTGTACTCTAAAATGGGCACTGCCGCTTTCGCTTCCATTGAGCCGAGGCCTTCCGCCGCTTTTTCTCTTACTTGCCAATATGAATCTTTTAGAGACTGAATGAGGAATTTTTCAATTTCTTCGCTAGTAAAAAAACTGAGAGCATACACTGCGTAGGAACGGAGCAGAGGATCATCAGAGGATGCAGCATCTTTCAGAGTATCGATCGACTCTTCAGCTCCGATTTTACCGAGTGCATCACACGCATACCGCCGCCATATAGAGTCTTCCGTATCATCCGCCACAATGCTTTCGAGCGTTTCAACGGCGGATTCCGCTTTGAGCTCGCCGAGCGCAAGAATGATGTTCGGTTTTATCGAAGCTGGGTACGTATCGTTCTCCAGCAGTTCAATCAAAAAAGGAGCGGAATCCTTTGTTCCCGAATCTCCGAGTGCTTTGACAGCTGCCCGTGCGACTTCGTTGCTGCTGTGCTCGGTTAATTCTTCAAAGAGCTCGGTCCCTGTTTCATTGTGAGAAAGATATGTAATGAGTTGGACAATGACATCTTCATTTCGGTTCTTATGGTCCTCGAGTAGACCGGCAGCATGTTCGACAGCTTTTCCATAATCGATTTCAATAAAATACTCTAGTGATTTTTTTAATACATCTGCATCATAGCTTTCTTTAAAGACTTCGAACACGTCATCCGCGAGGGAATCGTTTTTTTCTTCTATGAGATTCGATATAACACCTACAACCTCTTTGTTAATTCCGTACAAGAGAGTAGCTTTCCGTTCTTCTCTTAATGACTGGATTGCTTCCTCTTGAGAACCCTCCGGCTCCTCTCCCGACAACGGGAATAAAAAAAATGAAAAAACAAGAATAGTAATCAGGATGTGTAGATTTTTCATACCAACCTCTTCTTCTTGATAAGATTGACCAGCATCTCTACCCGTAAAACATAGTACATAATAAAAGTTATCCCAATACTCAGGACTGCTGCTCCGAGAAGCAGGACCAGGCTCAAAAGAGAACTCGGCTCCGCCCACCAGGAGCCTGTAAAAAAAAGATAGAACTCGAGGACCAGAACCACAGGGACCATGGAAACCGTGATCTTTCCTACTGTTTTGAGGATGTTCTTTAATCCGAGAAATGTTAGAGATTTTCGAGTGAGAATAATTATGAGCACTAGTCCGACGGTGAAAGCTACTGTATTAGCAACTGCTAATCCGATTACCCGCAAGTACGTTTCTTTGAGCCACAGAGATAGACCGATATCGACAGCGCAGATAATGGCCGAGAGCCTAAACGGTACTCTGTAATTACCGATAGCGTAAAAAAAGCGTTGGAGGAAAGTAAAACAGCCGGTGCTGAAAAGACCTATTACATAACCGATCAGTATCTGCGAAGTAAGAAGCGTTGCTCCGCGGGTGAACTCTCCTCTGTACATTGCTACTGAGATTATTTCTTTACTGAGAAGGGCGAGCACAATAGTAGAGGGGATTAAAAGCGTTAAAAGAAAACGAATTCCGTACTGCACGCTCTCCCGAAGGCCGTCGCGGTCATTGCTCGATGCCTGTCTGCTCATTCGGGGGAATAAAACGGTGGTTACGCTGGCGGAAAAAATACCGAACGGCAGCTGAAAAAACACCAGCGCGTATGATAGAGCGGAGGAGCTGCCGACTTCCAGACCGGTCGCGAACCTGATAGCAACTTGCTGGTTAATGGTAAAGATAGATGCTGTGGCCATGACCGGGAGCCACTGCTTCATTATTGTTTTAAAATATTCGTTATTGAAATTGAAGTTGAGCTTGAAATTGTAATTCAGTTTATAAAAGGAGGGTGTCTGGAAAAGTATCTGCAGGATGCCTCCGGCTAATACACCTACCGCCATTGAAAAAATACCAATCGTGCGGTGGAGCAGGAGAATAGATGCTATAACCGAAATAGAAAAAAGGATCGGTGTGACTGCCGGGATGAAAAAGTTGTCGTGTGAGTTGAGCACAGCAATCAGTACCGCACTGATACTGATAAGAAGCAGATAGTTGATAAAGTATCGAAACAGCTCGACAGCGAGTGTGGTTCGATACGCATCTTGAAAATCGACTAATATTTTTGAAATGAGCGGTTTTGCAAATATAATCGATAGTGCGCAAAGCGGAATCAGAATCATGAGCTGAAAGGCGAGGATGTTGCCGACGATACGCCTCGGACCTTCTTGAGTTTTCTCCCTTACAAGTGCTTTAGAGAGGACCGGGATAAAGGCTGAAGACAGTGCACCTTCCGCGAGAAGCTTTCGTAAATTATTCGGGATAGTAAAAACGGCGTTAATAACATCGGCTTCTCCAGTCGTACCAAACACTGCCCCGATGACTGCAATCCGAAGAAAACCGAGTAGACGAGAGACAAATGTGGAAACCATTACTGTAGTGGTTTTTTTTGTACTCTTTTTAAGAGTAATTTCACCGTCCCGGCGGCCGGCAGTATCAGACATTTTTCTCTTCCGTATATTCTGCTGCATATTCAGATAAAAACTGTTTCTTAAACTGTTTAAAACTTCCGCTGCGGACAGCTTCCCGTATATTATTCATTAAAGTCATTAAGAAGAAAAGATTGTGTTCCGTAATGAGCATAGCTCCCAGTATTTCTTTTGTTTTCACCAGATGACGCAGATACGAGCGGGTATAGGTGGTGCATGTGCTGCACGCGCACGAATTGTCAATGGGCGTTAAATCGAATTTATAATCTTCTTTTTTGAGAGAGAGAATACCTTGTGGTGTGAATGCTGCTCCGTTTCTAGCAATTCGTGTAGGAAAAACACAATCGAACATGTCTATCCCATTTTCCACTGCCTGCAGAATATATTCCGGAGTACCGATTCCCATTACATATCTTGGTACTGAAGTATCGATCAGTTCGGAAGTCGAACCCAAAAAATCGGAGAACACGTGAAAAGGTTCTCCGACCGAAAGACCCCCGATAGCAATTCCCGGAAAGCCGATACTCTGGATTTCTTCGGCAGACCGTTTCCGCAGATCTTTAAAGAAATTACCTTGTATGATGCCGAAAAGAGCACCACCCTTTTGATGATGGGCTGTAAAGCTTCGTTTTGCCCAGGCAGTGGTGGTCATAACTGCTTCCTCTGCTTCTCTGAAGGGAATACCCGGAGAAGTACAAACATCGAGAGGCATAAGAATATCACTTCCTATCCGGTTCTGAATCTCAATTACCAGTTCCGGAGTAAATAGATGTTTAGAACCGTCCAGATGAGACCTAAACTCCACCCCCTCAGCAGTAATTTTTCTAAAATCTGAAAGCGAGAAAACTTGAAAACCGCCCGAATCTGTCAAGATGTTATGGTTCCAGCCGCTCAATGTATGGAGTCCGTCTGCATTATCGATAACTTCCATTCCCGGTCTCAGATAGAGGTGATAGGTATTGCCTAAAATGAGGTTGTACCCCATGCTGCTCAAACTGCGATGGGTTATCGCTTTTACCGCGCCGTACGTTCCGACAGGCATGAAAACCGGCGTTTCCACCTTCCCGTGGTTGAGGGTAAGTGTACCGGTTCGTGCGTTTGTAGCTGTATCAGTCGTCTGTATGGTGAAATCTATCATAAAAACTTCTATGTTCTGGCAACTTTAAACAGCCAGAAACTGACAACAAGAAATATAATGAATGTCCCCCACGCTCCTGCTAAAGGAGGAACAAATCCGAGCTTTGCAAAGAGAACAAGAATCATCTGAGTTACATAATATATAACTGAAATGACAAGACTCAACAGGAGACTCAACAAAAGAATATTTTTTTTAAAACGCCCGCCCACAGAACTGGAGATAAGTGCCACCACAAAAGGAGTCAATGCAAAAGAGAACCGTCTGAAATACTCCGTTAAAGCGCCTCGGTAAGGAAGGCCTGCCTTTCTCAGTGACTGGATCCACTCTTGAGCTTCTTGTAAATGCATTTCGTCGATATTTCGCACATTTTTTCGAAATGTTTTCGGTGGTTCATTGAGGTTGTTTTGCGTATAGTCAGTTTTGAATTGTTCAACAACGGTGTTCTGTTCATCGTCCCATTGAAAAATTCGGCACGCAGGCATGACCCAGGTACCGTCTCTCCATTCCGCCTCATCCGCATCAATTCTGTACTGAAAACTTCCCTCCCTGTCCCTTTCCACAATGATGAGCCCGGATAAAGATTTCGCACTGTCATTGTAGTAATCGGCGTGGTAAATGATTCTGCGATTCGCACTCATTACAGTTACATTCGTGTTGCTATACGTCTGTTTTTGGTGGAGGAGTGTGTTTTCGAGTTCATTTTTCTGTTTGAAAGTATCAATAACCACGTTTTCTTCAAAAAAGAAGAGAAAAAAACTAAAAATGAGGCCGAAAAAAAGAAGCGGTATAATAAAACGGTAGAGGGATATCCCTGAACCGAATATTGCAATAAGTTCGTTGTTTGAATAGTAATTGCCGAGGGTAAACGATATTGCAAACAATAGAGCAATCGGAAGTGAAAAAGAGACGCACTTCGGCAGGTAGAACAATGCAACGGTAAGAATCTCTTTTATAGAAACTTCATAATTGAGATAGCGCCAAAGGTTGCCGAAAAGGTCGACGAGTTCGAGAATGAGCACAAAGAATAGAAGGGCGAGAATGAGAATAGGAATAAAAGCTTTTGTGACCATAAAATGGAGAATTTTCATTATTTCCCTCGCAATAGGAAGAAAAAGGTTCCAAGAAGAATAATAACAATATTCGGCATCCACATGGAAAGTATAGGTGAATATTGCAGTCTCAGTCCCAATGTTTGCCCGGCAAATAGCATGCCCCAATAAAATACCGCAACGAGGACCCCTATTCCAAATCCGACCGACCGACCGCTTCTTTTTGTATATAAACCGACGGGAAAGGCAAACAAAATAAAGATAAAACAGGCGAATGGAACAGCAAATTTCTTATGAAACTCCATTCGATAGAGCTGAAGTGATCGATCGATTATTTTTTTATTTTTTTCTTTTTCAAATTGTTCCAAGACCTCATTGAGGTCCTCAATATGTTCTCTGCGTGATTGGAAAGCTGTTTTCATGGTATCGAGTGCAGCCCTATACTCTTGAGCGAGTAAAAACCGTACCTCTTCGATTCTCTCTAGCTGCTTCTGTTTCTTTCCCTGTAATTCTTCTTCCTTTTTCTGAATAATTTTATACACATCAACTGAACTCATCTCTGAAGGCCCCGGGTTCCTGATGGAAAGACTTATATCTTTTAGCAGAATATTATAGTGCATTTTCTCGGAACTGGTATATTCGAACTCGTCCCTTTTTTTAGGGTCGACAATGTGACTGAACACATTATCGAGTTCCATGGATACTACTCCGAGTTGTTCTTCGACCTCCCGCAGCCCCGCGTTGGTAGCCATGATAATTCGGTCTTCTTTTTCCGCGGTTTCATCAAAGATGAGAATATCTTCGATTCTTTCCTCTGTAACATTTCCGGTGATGATTATACTGTCCTGATAGTACTTGATTGAATACGGCTCGAGTTCCATTTCAGGGTTCTGATAGAGCAGTTTTCTGAACAGTTTATTGAAATTAATTGTACCTTTTGGAAGGAAATAATCGTTTAATTCAAAAGAGGCGATCGAAAAGACCAGGCTAATAATAATAAAGGGGAGAAAGATTTTTCTATAAGGAATCCCGCTTGCTCTGAAGGCGAGGATTTCGTTATCGGAAGAAAACCGGCCTACTGTCATCAATGCGCCTACGAGTGAACCAAACGGAAACGAGAGAGAAGCAATCAGGGGCAGAGAATAGAGTATGAGAAGAAGAACGTCCGTAAAAGGGACCCGCTTAGAGAGAATCTCCTCTGCAAGAAGAAGCAGCTGGTTTACAAAAAAAATAAAAAAGAAAAAAAGGAACGCTACGAAAAAAGAAAAAATAAACTCTTTTGCAATATACAGATAAATATGTTTGTAGCTTCTTCTATTCATGCACGGCTCATGGACGGCGTTCAATGTGTACCGGTAGACCCGAATCCCCCCTCGTTCCGCTCGGAAGAAGGCAGTGTTTCTTGTTCCAAAAACTCAGCAGTTATCACTTGCGCAAAAACAAGTTGTGCAATACGGCTTCCTTGTGTAACTGTATACGGTTCACTACCGAGGTTGATGAGTATTATCCTAACTTCACCTCTGTAATCGCTGTCAATTGTTCCGGGACTGTTTAATACGGTAACTCCATGCTTCAGGGCGAGCCCGGAACGGGGCCTTACCTGGGCCTCATAACCTGCAGGAATGGCCAGCCGTATTCCCGTTGGTATTACAGCCCGTTCACCGGGCTCTAAAGTAAGCGGTGATTCTATGTCGGCGGTTAAGTCCGCTCCTGATGAGAACGGAGTTGAATAGAGCGGTTGTCCTTTTTTGTTTGTTGCCGTAAATGGTACACGTAATTTCACACCATGATTCCCCGTTGTTTTCTTTTATGTAAATTGCGGGTACCGAAAATAAGAGAGTTGAATTTTTTCCCACTAAAATATGTGTCGAAAAAATGCTGAATATCTTTTCTTGTAGTCTCTTGAAGTATTGAAATAGAAGTTTCCATGTCGTGGATTTCTTTTCCCAGAATATAATGACGTACGAGCCGTTTCATTCGCGTCTCCATATCTTCTTGGGTCAATTTCATACTTCCTACAAGATGAGATATAGCATCACCAATTTCAGTTTCTTCCAGCAAATTGGTAAATATATGCTCCAGTTCGAAGGTAAGAGAATCCATGAGTTTATTCAGTAAATGCGGAGATGTATTTGCATAGACCCCCCACAGAACAGTGAAGGTGAAAAATGACCGTAATGCAAATATCGAGTAGCAGAGGCCTTCCTGTTCTCTTATTCGCTGAAAAAGTCGTGAACTCATAGATTCGCCGACTGCTGTCGAAAACACGAGGAAATGATAAAAATGGCTGATTTCCGAGGGAATAGTAAATGTTGTTCCGGTAAACAGCTGCACTTGCTTGAAGTTGCCCGAAACATAGTTGGTTTCATAGGTGCTTTCCGGCGGCATACGGTTGTGGGTAAAAGAAGAACTGTACCTTTCGGGTAATGTCGCGCAGAGATTGTCCAAAAGCTCTTCAGGTTCAAAATTTCCTGCAATGGAGATGATTAAATTCGAGGGGCAGTAATGCTCGTGGTAGAACTGCGCCAAGGAGTCGCGTGTAATTCTTTCTATGTGCTCTATTTCCCCTGTGATTTTGTCTGCAATAGGGTGTTCGCCAAAGAGTGACCGGGTAAACATTTCATACGCCCGTTCTTCAGGATTGTCCAGACTCTCTTTGATTTCATTAATAATGACCTGTTTTTCGCGTAGTATATCATCATCTTTTAATAGTGAATGAAATACCATATCGGTTAAAACATCTACGGCCAAGTGCTGATGCTCAGCGGCCAATGTGCAGTAATAACAGGTTTGTTCCTTTTCTGTAAAAGCGTTGAGAATGCCCCCTACTCTATCGATTTCCTGTACGATTTCGAAGGAGGTGCGTTTTTCAGTCCCCTTGAACAGCATGTGTTCCAAGAAATGGGAATATCCTTTGTTCTCTTCCTTTTCATCCCGGGACCCATGGAGGAACCAAAAGCCCAAGGAGACCACCTCGGTAGTAGGCACAGTCTCCATTAAGACTCTGGTTCCATTCTGGAGGCTGTGTTGCCTGATCAATATTTTCTCCGCTTCCGGTCCTTATCATAATTCCGGTTTTTTCCGTCTCCGGACCGGTTTTGCCCTCCCTGACGAGAAGAAGATCTATGGTGTGAGTCTCTGCCCCCGCCGTCTCTGCTTCCACCCTCTCTGTTTCCACTGTCTCTGTTTCCACCCTCTCTGCTCCCGCCGTCACCTACGGCGTCGACATGGCTTAAATTGAGTCTTCCCATTCTGTCGATCTCTACCAATTTCACTTTGAGCGGATCACCTTCAGAGACTACATCTTCGACTTTGTTTACTCTGTGATTTGCCAGTTTTGATATGTGGCAGAGCCCTTCTTTGCCGGGAAGGATTTCAACGAATGCTCCGAAATCCATGATTCTTTTGACAGTGCCGTCGTAGATTTTTCCGACTTCCGGATCTTCCACCAGCTGAAAAATCATCTTCTGAGCGTTATCAGTATTTTCTTGGTTTTTCCCAAAAATTGAAACACTGCCGTCATCGGTGATCTTGATTTCGACATCATTTGCCTCTGAAAGGCTTTTAATCATTTTTCCTCCCGGACCAATAATAGTGCCGATCTTGTCCGAATCCACTTTCATGGTGATGATTTTCGGTGCGTATTCAGAGAGCGTTGATTGGGGCTCCTTTATCGTATTGTTCATTATTCCTAAAATATGTTCACGGCCACGTTTTGCCTGTTCAAGCGCTTGTTTCATGACGGCGGAATCGACTCCGGCGATTTTTATATCCATCTGGAATGCGGTTATACCGTTTTCGGTCCCTGCAACTTTAAAATCCATGTCTCCCAAATGGTCTTCTTCACCTAGAATATCGCTTAAAACAACGTTGTTTGTTCCGTCCGAAATCAGACCCATAGCAATACCTGCAATCGGAAGTTTTATTGGGACACCAGCTTTCAGCAGAGAGAGTGAGCTTGCACATACCGTTGCCATAGATGAACTGCCGTTGGATTCCAAAACCTCGGAAACGATCCGAATTGTGTAGGGAAACTCCTCTTTATCGGGAAGGACTCCTGTAATGGCGCGTCTTGCCAGATTGCCGTGTCCGATTTCTCTTCTGCCTGTAAACATTCTCCCCGTCTCACCGACGGAAAAAGGAGGAAAGTTGTAGTGCAGCATAAAAGGATCGTAGCGTACTTCACTGTCGATGTCGTCCTTCATCTGTTCATCGAAGGCGGTCCCCAATGTAGTAACGGCGAGCGCTTGTGTTTCTCCCCTGGTAAAGAGTGCGGATCCGTGGGTCCGGGGAAGCAGATTGATTTCACATGTGATTGGTCGGATATCTTCAGGTCCTCTCCCGTCCGTCCGCTTCTTGTTCTCAATAATGGATTTTCGTACGATTTCGTACTCCATATCTTCGAATAAGCGGTTCAAGAGTTTTCCCTGAAGCTTTGCTTGCTCTTCCGGGACATCCCCTAAGAATTTTTCGGATGTTTCTTCTTTTACTTTGCCTATAGCACGCTGTCGGTTATGCTTTCCGATCACAAAACAGGCTTCCTCGAGTTTCGGAGCAGCAAAAGCTTTGATTTCCTCTTCGTTTTCGAGTGCTTCCTCAGTTTCAACGAGCGGTTGTTTCTCTTTTCCTGCCATTTCGCGAAGTTGTTTAATCGCCCGGCAGATTTCGGTTATTGTCTGTTTTGCAGTCTCTAAAGCATCGAGAAGCACATCTTCAGGGACCTCTTTCGCTCCGCCTTCAACCATCGTAATGGCATCTTCGGTACCTGCGACAACGATATCTAAATCACTCTCTTCGATTTGTGAAAATGTAGGGTTTAGTATATATTCTCCTCCGATATACCCTACTCTCACGGCCCCTATCGGCCCGTCAAACGGTATATCGGATATTGTGACGGCTGCAGAGGCGGCCACCATGGCAACCATATCAGGGGGATTGCTCTGATCTGTGGAGATCGTTGTCGGTACAATTTGAATTTCTTTTTTAAACCCTTTGCTGAACAAAGGTCTCATCGGTCTGTCTATAAGGCGGGATACGAGTATTTCTTTATCTTTAGGCCGTCCTTCTCGTTTTAAAAATCCGCCGGGAATTTTCCCTGCAGCGTAGTATTTTTCATTGTACTCCACCTGGAGAGGGACATAATCGAGTCCTTCGATATCATTCTCTGAACAACAGGCGGTTGCTAAAACGATAGAATCTCCATATGTTCCCAATACTGCACCATTCGCCTGTTTGGCTAACTTACCGGTCTCGAGAATGAGATCTTTATCTCCAATTTTAATTTTTATATCGTGCAAAATTTTCCGTCCTTACTTATTTTCTAATACCAAGCTTTTTAATAAGATTTCTGTATGATTCTAGATCCTCTTTTTGAAGGTAATTGAGGAGTCTTCTTCTCTTCCCGACGATTTTGATTAGACCTCGTCTTGAACTGTGGTCTTTCTTATGTGTCTTCAAATGATCGGTCAATTCATTGATACGGTTTGTCAGAAGTGCAATTTGTACTTCCGTTTTACCGGTATCTTTATCTGAACTGCCGAAATCAGTTACAATTGTTTGTTTCTGCTCTTTTGTTAATGCCATATTACTCTCCTTATCATATATTACAAAATTATATAAAACGTAATTGCGTTGCTGTAAAGGTTTCCGGTTCGCGAAAAGCAACGTTGTTATCTGAAATATGCAGGTAACTCTCTTTTTCTGAATTTTCGTTTTTGAGAATTACCGAATAGGTCCCAAGAGGCGGCAGTAATTGCCGGATGTGGACCCGCTTTATTGTCGTGTTTGCATTGTGGTTTTCTTTTTCTACGTTCCTTATATCTACTGTGTACTTACTCCCTAACAATCTGTCGATCTTGTCAAGTTCTCCCTGTAAGATCATCTCGCGAATTATCGTACTGCTCACCGGCACGCCGGCTGCCGTCACCTGCTCGAGAACTCTAACCTCACACCTGCTGTTATATAAATAGTGCCGGACCATTTCCGCGGTTGTATCGGCATTTTTTCCACAACGGAAATTCTTACCTAACACGAGCAATGTAAGATTTACACTGTTGTAAACAGTGAATATAAAATCCCTTCCCGACAGTTTACTAAAATCGTGGGAAAAGTCAATGAGTACGGTTGTTTCAACACCGAGCTGTTCAAAAGCTTCTAATTTTTGTTCTAAGGTGTAAATATCACCTCTATATTTTTCACTCCGAAGTATTTGTGACGGGTTTTCACGAAACGTGATGACGAGAGGATGTAAACTCTTCTCTGTAGTGGTTATCTCACGTATAAGCGCCCGATGCCCGATGTGTACACCGTCGAAAACGCCTATTGTTGCCGCAATAGGTTCGTCTTCGAAATCTTGTTGATTCTGCAGTGTCTCCCAGGAGATAATGTTCATTCTGTAACACCTACGAACCTGTATACAAAATCTTTGTTCGTTTTATCTACCAGGGCCACAAACCTGCCGTGTAGGTCGAAAAGCGCGTACGTACCATTCTGTGCAGGAGGAGAAACGAAGAACTCCTCTTTTACAGGTTTGCCGAAGCGTATATCTTCGACAAAATGATTTTCGATGTCTGCCGTATAAATGCTACCGGAAAGACCGTCAAATATGGATTTTCCCGTAATGAGGTCCCGTTCCGGGACGAATCTATCTGGAAGCACTCCCGTTTCCGCCTCATAACTGCCTATATGAGTGCGTTTCAACTGTGAGACATAACCCGCTGAACCGCACGAAAGGGCAATATCACGTGCTAGAGAGCGGATATATGTTCCTTTAGAGCAGACCGTTTTAATCACTGCCGTTTGGTTCGTATAATCGAGCAGTTCCAGCGATAAAATCGATACCTCCCGCTCTCTCGTTTGAAAATCCTCTCCGCTGCGAGCTCGTTCATAGGCACGTTTCCCTCCAACATGAACTGCGGAGTAAAGCGGAGGCCTTTGTTTTATCGTCCCCGTAAAATCCGGTAAGGTTCGTTCTATTTCCCGACGAGTGGGAATAATTTCGGTTGAACTCACTACGGTTCCTTCAGGGTCGAGAGTATCGGTCTCTTCTCCGAATCGGACGGCAGCAATATACGTTTTATTGAGATTTGAAAAAAAAGAAACAAGTTTCGTCATCTTCCCGGTAAGGACAATGAGAAGACCTTCCGCGAAGCGGTCCAACGTACCTGCGTGCCCAACCTTTTTGAGGCCTAATTTTTTCTTGATATCGTGCAGTGCTTCGAAAGAAGTCATTTCCGGCGGTTTATACAGCAGGAGCAGACCATGTTCCGATCCGTTCAATGAAGCGACCTCTCAATCAGGCGGTTGATTTCAAATCCTTCTTTTATGGAAGTATCAGGAATAAAAGTGAGTTTTGGTGTGCTTCTCGTGTGCATTTTTTTTCCCAAAATACTTTGAATGAAACCGGCGGCATGATTGAGGGCCTTAACGCTTTTTTCTAGTTTTTTATGTTCTTCAAAACTCGAAACATAAATTTTTGCATAATGAATGTCTTTTGAGACAACAACTCTGCTGATATTGAGATGTTCAGTCACTCGCGGATCTTTGATCTTCTTTTCGGCAATAAGAGAACCAATTTCCTTCATGAGGAAGCTCTCTAATTTTTTCATTCTAAACTCGGACATACTGTTTAGCCTTTATCGAGTTTTTTAGCAACTTCTCTGATTTCAAAGACTTCGAATTCATCCCCGACTTTCAGATCGTTGTAATTTTCGAGGCCGATTCCACACTCGTAATTTGACTCTACTTCTCTCACATCTTCTTTGAACCGTTTTAAGGAGGTTATTTTTCCGGTATGGATCTCTATCCCGTCACGGATGACATGGACGTTCGCCCCGCGTGTAACCTTGCCGGAGGTGACAAAACAGCCGGCGATGACCCCCACTTTAGGCACTTTGAATATGTCCCGCACTTCTACTTTTCCAACTGTCTCTTCTTTGAGATCCGGAGAGAGAAGACCTTCCATAGCGGCTTTTATATCGTTGACAGCATCATAGATAACGTTGTACTTCCGGATTTCTACTTTGTCTTTCTCCGCTAATGATGATGCATTTGAAGTCGGGCGGACATGAAATCCGATAATAATCGCATTCGATGTCGAGGCCAAGAGAACATCACTTTCGTTAATCGCACCCGCTGAAGAGTGGATAACTTCGAGTCGGATCTCAGAAGTACTCAGCTTCTCTAGCGCGCTTTGTAACGCTTCCGCGGAACCATGTACATCCGCCTTGATAATTACCTTGAGGACCTCGACTTCTCCTTCCTGAATCGAATCGTAGAGGTTATCCAGAGTGATTTTTCTCACATTTTGTGCTTCTTCAACCTTTTTCAGTTCTTGCCGTTTATCTCCGACCTGACGGGCCACTTTCTCATTTTCGGTGACTTGAAAGGGGTCACCTGCGTGGGCCAGACCGGTAAATCCGAGAATTTCAATCGGCATAGACGGAGTAGCTTCATCGATTTTTTCTCCCCGGTCGTTAAAAATAGCCCTGACCCTTCCGGGATAAATTCCGGCAACAAACGAATCTCCAACCTTGAGTGTCCCCCGCTGAATGAGGACCGTAGACACGATTCCCCTGCCATGATCAATTCGTGACTCCAAAACTTTCCCTTCCGCACGGCATTCGTAGTCGGTTTTCAGTTCCAGCATTTCCGACTGCAGGAGGATGATGTCTAAGAGGTCATCAATTCCCTCTTTCTTTAGAGCGGAGAGTTCATTTATCAGCGTGCTGCCGCCCCAATCTTCCGGAATGAGTTCATACTCGGAGAGCTGCTGTTTTACTCTGTCCGGATTTGCCTCGGGGAGATCAATTTTATTTATGGCCACTATGATTGGCACGTTCGCCTCTTTGGCGTGATTGATCGCTTCTACGGTCTGAGGCATGACCCCGTCGTTTGCAGCAACCACGAGGACTACGATATCGGTTACATCAGCACCTCTCGAACGCATCATCGTAAAAGCCTCATGACCCGGGGTGTCGAGAAATACGATTTTACCCTTTGGGTGATCGACCATATATGCCCCGATGTGCTGCGTTATTCCTCCAAACTCATCATCAACAACATTGGTAGTCCGGATTGCATCCAACAATTTGGTTTTTCCGTGGTCGACGTGGCCCATAACGGTGACAATCGGCGGACGCTCTCTCAAATCCTCTTCAGAGGTTTTTTCGCTTTCGATGATCGTCTCGTCGTATAGAGAAACGATATTTACTTTACAATCATATTCTTCTGCAAGAATCGCGGCTGTATCCGCGTCGATTTGCTGGTTAATCGTTACCATCATCCCGAGACCCATCAGTTTTGAAATAAGGTCGGAAGCCTTTAAATTCATTTTTTTGGCCAAATCGGATACCGTGATGACTTCCATGATGTCTATCTCTTTAGGAACAGGATTGGCACGCTGAACCGGCTTCTTTTTGACAGGAATAATTTTCTCCTGATGTTCCTCTTGTTTAGATTTCTGGTAAGCGCCTTTCTTTTTTGTTTTGAAGAACTTTTTACTACTCGGTTTCTTGTCCGCGGCAGGAGGCACCTCAGGCTTTGCAGCAGGTCTTTCATAGCGCGGCTGATATTTCCCCTTTTGTTTTTCTCCGGGTTTCTCTCTTTTTTCTTCCCGTTTTCCCGGAGTTTCCTTCTGGGGAACCTTTCCCTTTTCGGCCGGTATTGTTTCTCTTTTTACCCGTTGTTCTTCGGAGGGCCGTTTTTCTTTTAATTCTTCTTCGGCGCGCGCGGTAGTTGCGGTTTCTTCAGCTGTAACCTCTTTCGGTTGTTCTTTTTCCGGCTTTTCAGCTTTTTTGGCACCGGGTTTTTTGACCACAACAACTTTTTTGGGTTTTTTGACTACAACGACCTTTTTTTTCTCTTTGGACTCAGAGGTGTCCCCTTCTTGTTCCTTCGGTTTAGAGGGTTTTCTATGTTTAATAAGTGTTGCCTTAGGTTTTTTTTCTTGATCTTCAGCCATATACTCCCTTCTCACGTTCAAACAATGTTACTTTTCTTCCTCAAGTTCTTCTTCTTCGAGTTCTTCTCCAGCTGTTTCTCCCTCTTCTTCGAATTCAAAGCTTAAACCTACACCACAATTTGGACAAGTGGTCATATCCACGGTAATTGCAGCGCCGCATTCGGGACATTCGTATGTTTCCTCAGCCTCTTCCTCAATGTATTCTTCCTCTGCAGTATAGGATGCAGCATCAGCGACCGGTTCTTTTTCGTCGGAGGTAATCTCGGGTCCCTCCACTTCTGAGGCGGATACTTCTTCTGCTTCTTCTTCCTCAATGATTTCTACGTTTTCTTCGATTATAGACTTAATAGTTTCAATATCTTGAGGAGTTAATCCCTCAATAGCAGATAATTCGTCCGGACTCATACTTACCAGGGTTTCTATGAGATCCACCCCGTTTTGCCTGAGTATTTCCGCAATTCTTTCCGAAATTCCAGGTAATTCGGCAATTGTGGAGATTTCTTCTTCACTTTCCTCGACTTCGTCACTGAAGAGCGCGGAGATTGCACGTTTGGTTTCGGCCGATATATCCATCTCTTCGAATTGCTGTTCGGTTTTTACATCTATATTCCAATCCACGAGGCGGTTTGCAAGCCGAACATTGAGCCCTTGTTTTCCAATGGCCAGAGAAAGATGATTTTCTCCGACAACCGCGAGTGCCTGTTTTTTTGATTCGTCGAGAATAACGACCGTTTCAACTTCAGCAGGAGATAATGCGTTTTTAATAAACGTCCGCGGATCAGTATCGTATTTTAATATATCGATTTTTTCTCCTTCGAGTTCCCGCACGATTGCCTGTATTCTTACCCCTTTCATTCCGACACAGGCACCGACAGGATCTACGTCTTCGCGATTGGAATATACTGCCAGTTTTGTTCTGTAACCGGGTTCACGGACGATTTTAAAGATCTCTACGGTCTGGTCATAAATTTCAGGAACTTCGAGCTCGAAAATCTTCTTCACAAAATCGGTGTGTGTTCTCGATAAAACGATCTGAAGCCCTGCCGGAGTTTTATTTACTTCGTAAATGAGTGCTTTGATCCGGTCATTCGGACGGTATATCTCACGGGGAGACTGGAACCGCTTGGGTAATATCCCTTCGACCTTGCCAAGATCTACAAAAATATTACCGTTACGTTCTCGCTGGAAATATCCGATGATCATCTCTCCGACTTTGTCTTTGTACTCTGAATAGAGGGTGTCTTTCTGGATCTCTCTCAGGGTCTGTTTTGCTTTCTGTTTTGCACTCTGTATTGCAATACGGTCGAACTCATGGGGATTTATCTCAATCAGCAGCTCATCGCCGGGTTCGCATTCGTCGTTGTATTCGAGAGCATCATCTAATGAGATTTCGGTTATCGGGTCTTCGACTTCATTGACAATCTCTTTTCGTGCGAAAAGAGACACCTCTTCTCCATCTTCACTAAAACGAACGACTGCGTTATCAACGATTCCGAACTTTTTTTTGTACGCCGCGAGGAGAAACTCTTCGATTGTTTTCCTTACGAGTTCCTCCGAGATCCCCTTGTTTTCTACTAATTCGCGAACGGCGTTGGCCAATCCAGAAGCCATTTCTTTGTGACCTCCTTACTTTTAAACGAGTTTGGCTTTTTGTATAGTATCATAAGCCAGTGTATATGTGGAATCATCGGATTTGAGAACGACCTGTTTATCGTCCGCATTCTCTATTACTCCTTGTATCCACTCTTTCGATTCTTTTACGAGTATTTTTACAGGTAGATTCTGAAAAACGGCAAACTCTTCGGTGCTTTTCAGCGTTCTACCTATTCCGGGAGAAGCTACTTCGAGATGTATATCTCTTGAATCTTCTATCATTTCAATTCTCGGCATAATGGTGTTGTGTACTTCGGAACAATCCTCGATTGTGACACCGCCGGTTTTATATATTACCAGCACGATGTGAAGTACACCCTTTACTACCTGCCGTTTGTATTCAACAATATGGATTCCAAGGCCTTCTATTACCGGCCGAATATCCTCCAGTATTGCATCAGTTGTTTCTATCCGTTGCATCAATAGTGTGTTTGGCGATTAAATCGCTATAAATAAAACTTGTATTTCCTTAAAAAAACCAATTATTTTTCTACAATTATTTTTCTAGGAAACCTCAAATCATAAAAAAAGAGTCGATGGAACGACTCTTTTTAGCTAATGCTCTAAGTTGTCATGTATAAAGTAACAATGTGTTAGATCATTGTCAATACGTATATCTGCGATGCTTAATCCAAAGCTAAGGTTAGGCAGAAAACGGGTGAAATTCCGGCACGTATGAGTGCGGAAGCGCACACGGATAGCGTCGAACCGGTTGTAAAAACATCATCTACCAAAACCACTCCTTTAGGAAGAGGTGTTTTTGACCTCTTAAGCTCAATTTTCCCCTGCAGATTGGAAAGACGACTTTCCGGATCGAGGGTCTTCTGCGGAGCGGTTTTATGCTTTTTAAGCAGTGGGAAGGTTCCAATATTGTACTTCTTTTTTATCAGTGCTGTGATATACCCCATATGGTCGAAACCTCTTCTGCGGACGGTGTCTTTGGCAGAAGGAACGGGAACAAGCGGTATATCCCCAAATGTAGCGGTATAGATTGAAAACAGCTCCTCAGCAAACAAATGTGCTAAATCCAATTTGAATTTAAACTTGTATCTGTAGATGAGCTCTTTTATTTCATCCTGGTAGTGGAACACCGACACGTTCTTATTAAATGAAAACGATCTTTTTCTGCAGTCCATACACAGATCAGTCTCACTTACAAGAGGTCTGCTGCAGATCGTGCATCGGTTTTCTGCTTTTATTCTCTGAAGCGAGCTCCTGCACGCGGAGCAGAGAGAAAATGCAGGAGGTTTTCCCGGCAGAAGCAGTTCACCGCAGAGTACACACCGTCTCGGATAGAAAATATCAAGGACAAGCATAACCGATCCTCCCTTCTAAAAAAGTAAGACCGGGATGACGGCGCTGGTGATTCAGCCGGACAATTCGTCTTTCCACTGCTGCAGTAAATTGAGCGCCTGCAGCGGAGTAATGGTATTTATATCGACTGTTTTTATTTTGTCCAGGACCAGCTCGCTTTCGGAAAAGAGTTCTTCCTGGGGTGATGTTTGACCGGAAGGTTGAGAAGGCTGGGTTTCCGGGGAATGAGTCCGGTCCATCTTCCGCTGTGATAATTTTTTTTCCGTCTCGGCCATATTTTTTAGAAGCTGTGCTGCCCTTTGTACAACTTCCACAGGGACACCGGCTAATCGGGCAACATGAATGCCGTATGAATTGTTAGCGGAGCCTTTCTTGACCTTTTTTAAGAATATTATCTCATCTCCCTTTTCCAATACCTCGAGATAATAGTTGCTCATCCGGGGGTGGTTGAGAAGGGTCAATTCATGAAAATGGGTTGCAAAGAGCGTTCTCGCTTTTACGTTGGTAAGCAGATGTTCGGTGATGGCCCAGGCGATGGAGAGTCCATCGGTAGTTGCAGTCCCTCTGCCGATCTCGTCCATTATGATCAAGCTCTGCTCAGTGGCGGTTCTCAGTATGTAGGCGGCCTCACTCATTTCCACGAGAAAGGTGGATTCTCCTCTGGCGAGGTTGTCCGAAGCCCCAACCCGGCAGAACAGTTTATCTACTACACCTATTCGCGCTTCTCCTGCCGGTACAAAAGAACCGATCTGGGCCATTAAAACGATGAGGGCATTCTGGCGTAAAAAAGTTGATTTCCCGGCCATATTCGGCCCTGTAATGAGTGAAAAAAAAGTTGTTCCTGTGTCGAGACGGAGATCATTGGGGATAAACTCTCCTTGAGGAAGATGATACTCGACAACGGGATGGCGGCCTTCTGTTATGGATAATGTCCCATCCGGCAGTAAATCGGGTTTCGAAAATCCGTGCAGGGTTGCAGCTTTTGCAAACGAAGCTATGCAGTCTACTTCTGAAAGGAAAGCGGCAGCTGTGTAGATCGGCACAATATAGCTCTTGACCTCTTCGCGAACAGCGAGAAACAGTTCTCTTTCCAGTTCGATTATCTTCTCCGATGCGTTGTTGAGATTGGTCTCGAGATCGATAAGGGTTTCAGTAGTAAACCGTTCCGAATTGACAAGAGACTGCCTTCTAATGAAGTGTTCCGGAACAGAGGGGAGATTCGCTTTTGTGACTTCCAGGTAATGGCCGATGATCTTGTTATACCGGATCTTTAATGAGTTTATTCCGGTCTCTTCTTTTTCTTTCCTAAGGTATGAATCGAGAATTTTTCGGCTGTTCGATTTGAGTTCCGCCAGCTCATCCAAATCTTGTGAATAACCGCTTTTTATCAATCGGCCTTCGTTCAGTAGCGTCGAAGGGTCTTCATGAATTGACAGTTCTAAAAGACGGGAGAGAGAGTTCAGTTTGGAAAGCAGAGATGAAGCAGGAAAGTCGAATGTATCGAGTAATTGCCACTCTTCGATGAGTTCATACAGGTGAAAAAAGCCCGAGAGGGAGTTTTTTATCGCGAGCAGGTCTTTGGCATGGGCTTTGTCCATAGAAACCCGAGCCGCCAGCCGCTCCAAGTCGAGTATTGAGGCGAGCAGTTCCCGTATTGATGAGAGCAGCATTTGGTTACGGTAGAGGATCTCGGTTTTTTCCAGCCTTTTTTCTATAGCTACAATGTCCTGCAGCGGATGGAGAATCCAGTTCTTTAATTTTCGAGCACCGGGAGAGGTTTTGGTGAAATCGAGGACCTCGAGGAGAGTGTACCGTTTTGTTCCGTCAAACATGTTATAGATGAGTTCGAGATTCCGCTGGGTTGACTCATCGAGGGTAACAAAATCGGTTTCCCTGTACCGATGTACTGTCCTTATATGAGGTAAGGTGCTGTTTTGGGTGTTTTCCTGAAGATACTCTAAAAGTATTCCTGCCGCGAAAAGGGCCGGATCATGTTCTTCTATCCCGAACCCTTTTAAATTGATAACACCAAAGTGCCGTATGATTGTTTCGAATCCGGCAGATATATCGAAATTCCAATCGGGATACCTGTTGATTACGGTTCGATCGTGTTCTTTTAAGATGTCGTAAATCTGTTTCTCCTCGTGAAGGGACTCCTGCACGATTATTTCCGACGGTTTGATCCGGGCAAACTCTTCTCGCAGCTTGTTTTCTGCTCCATCGGCTGGAAATGAGGTAATGCAGAACTCCCCGGTAGAAGGGTCTACATAACAGAGTGAAAATTCCGTGCCTGCTTTTCCCAATGAACAGAGGTAGTTGTTGAACCGCTGGTCCAAATACTCCTGGTCCAAAACTGTTCCGGGAGTAAGAATTTCCATAATCTGTCTGTCAGCAATTCCCTTCCCTCCTTTAGGGAGGGTGACCTGCTCACAGATAGCGATTTTTTTGCCTGCTTTCAGTAATCTGCCCACATAATTCCGCGAGGCATGGTAGGGAATCCCGCACATGGGAACGCCGTTGCGTTTGGTGAGTGTAAGATTGAGTAAGGTGCTGACCTCCTGAGCATCTTCCTGGAACATTTCATAGAAATCGCCGAGGCGGAAAAACAGTATGGCATCTTTTGCTTCCTGCTTCAGACGCTTGTACTGTCGCATCATCGGAGTGTCGGGCATGGTCATACTATTACGGGGATGTTTGGCGGAGTCTCTCCAGTACCTTATCGGTTATATCGACTGCCTGGCTCCACCAGACAATATTGGGATCTTTTGCCCGTAAGACGATAGAATATCCCTCACTTTCAGCAATATATTGCACTTCTTTTAAAATTTCCCCGAGAAACGATGAGGATTCCAGCAGGCTTTCCTGTTTCTTTTTTATTTGGTTGTATTTGATCCGGGTATATTCCTGGAGGTACTCTTTTTTTTCAAAAATCTCATCTTCCAGCTGCAGTACGGTACTCTCATCCCCGCGATTTTCCGCATCGAGTTTTCTCTCCTCGAGTTGTTCGATCTCGTCGGTAATCCGCTGCCGGTCGTCCTCGAACTCACTTCTCATCTCTTCCAATTCTCGGTACGCTCTCGATTCACGGAAATAGTTCGAGATGATTTCGGATAAATCTATTATGCCGATTTGCGTAAATTGATCCGCGGGGGCTCCCGATACAATAATTGACAGCAGAACAAATAAAGCAACTATCAGCTTATTTTTCATATCTGACTCCTGTAACCCTTAAAACAATTCGTAGGTGAAAGATATAACAAAATCAATACCTTCACCCTCTACCAGATCTTCGTTGAACATTGATCCTGTCTGCCAGAGGACTTCACCGTCGGATATTTTGAACCGTTTGGTAAAGTAGAATCCGATCGGTAAGCCCGGAATGGTCAACCTGAATCCGCCCCCGAAACTGAACATAAAATCATCGATTACCATATTTTCTGAAACAATACTGATATCATCTTCCCAAAAGCCGGTTGCGTTGAAAAAGAAATCCCACCAGAAAAACTGTTCAGATATGGGAATGCGCAGTTCAGCCCAGTTGTTCCAGAGTACTTTTCCCCCGAATTGACGTGGCCATCCCCTGGCTATCAGCATACTCTCGGTAAAAAGCAGGTCCTGGGTTGTGGCGTCCACTTCATCCAGCCACGGATAGGCCAGAATCATGGAGAAACTGGAACTCAAAGCAAATACCGTTTTAAAATTCCAGTTTTCAAAAACAGGAATATCGAGCAGGGTCAAATAGAACTCAGCCTTAGAGGAACTTTCCAGGAAGTGGTTCGCCTCTTCGAATACGAGGCCGGCAAAGTTGAATGATTGTTTTAAATAGACCCCTTTGGACGGTTTGTATATAAAATCTCTCGTATCGAAAGCCGCTGTCAAACCGAGATCATCAATGGGACGTAACCTGTCCAAATTGAGCCGCTCGGTGGGGTTATACGGTCTGTATACTGCATCGTCGTATGTCAAATATTTTAATGTGACTTTAGGGCTCGCGCCTATCGAGAAACGTCCGATATTGGTATTCCAGCGGTACCCTGTATTCAGTCCTAGAGAGAAATCCCATGAATGGTATTCCATAAGATAAGAATCCGGTATGGTATCTCCTTCATCCGAGGCGTAGTCATAGTCGGTTTCCAAGTCATATTCTTCTATGTCGTCTTCGCTGGGAATTCCCGGAAACATGTCGCCCGCGTCGTAGTCGGTCCCATTGTAGGTAGTATCTTCAGAGAACACATAATACCCCTCATACGGGTCGGGTACGCGATTATCGTCGTCTTCGCCGAATACAGGAGGGAGGATATCCTGTTTAATGCTTTGAGACAGCTGGTGGGAGACTCCGAGGTCAACTCCAAGAGTAATCCGCTCACCTAAGAACCAGGGATCGGTAAATCCGACACTCAGTTTTTGGCGGAGACCGGATGCCTGTAATGAAGAACTCAATTCCAGTCCTCTTCCTAGAAAGTTATTGTCCTTGAGCTGAAGAAACGCCATGACCGGGAAATCACCTGCAGCTCCGGAGAAGGTTACTCCGAAGTTGAGGTCGATTGTTTTTCCCTCTTCTACGTTTATAATCAGGTCCATCAGACCGTCTACACTGCCCATCGGGGTGGTAGGCTCGACAACTGAGAAAAGCCCGGTGTTGTAGAGGTTCTGCAGACCCTGCATGACCTTTTTCTTGCTGAACACATCACCCACCTCGACCGGTAATTCTCTGTTTATGACAAAATCTTTTGTCTTTTCGTTACCCTGAATGACAATGTTCTCGATGTGTGCTCTGCCCTTCTCTACGATTGTTACAACGTATGAGACAGTGTTGTTCTCTTCATCCCGGATTTCTTCTTTGGTTATTACATTATAGATATAACCGTTGTCATAGTAGATGTCGTTGATTCGGGCAAAGTCTGCTTCGAACTTTTTCTTATCGAGAATATCACCTTCATCGAGCCGGACCACTTCTTCCAACTCTTCATTAGTGAAGAGAACGTTCCCCTCGAACTCGATTCCTCCGTAGGTCCATTGTTCTCCTTCTTCGATATAGAGTGTTAGATTGATGAAGTTTTTAGTCTCGTCCTTTGCATCCTCGAAGGGAGTTTTCACAACATCGACAACCTGTGCGTCTATATATCCTTTTTCCCAATAGTAGAGCTGTATTTTCTGGATATCTTCTTCGATCTTGCTCTCTTGATACACTCCGGTGGAAAAGATTGACTGCGCTTTTGTGGTCATTACCCGCCGGAGGGTGCCGTCGGAAGCAAAGGAGTTCCCGGAAAACTCGATATTTTTTATTTTCGTCTGTTTCCCTTCATCTATGGTAAATGTAACGGTTGCCGTATTGGTCTCTTCATCCTTTTCTATTGAACCGTCCACCTCGACATCGGGAAAACCCCGCTCGAGATAGAGGTCCCGGATAGCTTCAGTATCCAGCTTTACCTTGGTTCTATTGACCATATCGCCCTTTTTTAGAAGTACGGCATCGAGAATTTCGGGTTTTCTCAGGGAAGAGTTGCCAATAATATTGATTTCTTCGATGATCGGACGCTCCGTTACTTCGAATTCGATAATAATTGAGTTGTAGTCTTCATCTCCCGGTTTTGCATTGGGCACAAATAGTTCAAAGAAATCTAAGGCGTAGAGTTTACTCTGCAGTTCTAAAAACAGTTCATCTGTAAAATTTTTACCGATATACGGGTCAACAATTCCTCGAAGCTCATTTTCAGAGACATGTTCGAGGCCTTTGAACTGAATGTCTTTGATCGGTTTACCCACATACCAATCTGATGATTCCTGGGCAAAGAGGGTAAACGGTGTAAAAAGCAATACTATAAGAAAAGGAAGCACATACCAGCGCATATAATCTCCTGTCTAAAAAGAAAATCCCCATGAAAGTGCTAATCTAACCCCAGGAGGTTTTCCGAATAAATCTTGTACGTTTGGCAAAAATGTCAATTCGAGGAGTGCGAGAGGTGTTTTCCACTCCACACTGATCTCGGTGTCGATTGTAAAGCCTTCGTCAGCATAATTTTCTTCGTATGTCGGGTCATTTACCCGAAGACTGACCATCGCTTCTAAGAAAATATCTTCACTTAGATACTTTCCCAGGAATACCGTGGTGTTGTCAAGATATCTGCCGAAATTCGTGTTCGGGTCGGCATATTGGGGCCCCACATTTTCTCCAAAAACACCAGCGAGCAGTAGATTCTCGATCATTTGTGTCCGGATAGAGAAAAGATCGAGGTTTAACAGTTCTTTTATTTTGGCCTCGAAGGAGCGCATAAAACGCAGTTGACTAAAAATATACCCTCCGGTATGTACTAAAGCGGAGCTGACCCGCATTTCTTCTCCGCCCAGCTCTGTTACCAGGCTCTGTCCTAAGAGTGCAAAAATCTCGGTATTGGAAAGAGGCGGCTGGGACTCGAATTTTGGAGTGAAATTGCTCAATCGAGTGTTGTCTGCAACGAGAAAAATACTTACATCCTCGCCTGTTGACGTTATTTCCCGCAGTTCCGCCCTTGCATTGAGTACCGGATCGAAACGGTCCTGATTTTCATTGAACGTAATACTCCCTTCACGGAGGAAAAAGCTCCTGCTGAAGTAGTAAATCTGGCCCCCTCTGATCTCGATATCCCCTTTTACGCTGTACGTGCCCTGGGTATTATCGAACGTAACATCGAGTGATTCGTCCGTATCGATATTTGTTCTCAGAATTGGAAACTCATTCGTAGGCCAGAGAAACTCGACATTTCTTCCAGAAACGATCGAGAGATCAATGATCTGACTGAAACGGGGCTTCCCTTTCGGCGGTTTTTTCTCGCCGAGTGTGATTGTCGTCGAATGAGCACGTATATCTCCGGTCACCTTCGCTCCTGAGAAATCTCCATCTATGTGCAGTTCTCCCGAGGCAAATCCGTCGACGTTAATCCGGCCGAACTGGTTTTCAACCGGGACGATACTCGAACCGAGCGTGTATAGTGATATGCTGTACGTTGATGGAATCCAGTGGTCGATAATGAAATCTACTTCAGCTGCAACTTCTCCTGTTTGAACAGGTACCACCGCTCGCGGGATGGAAAACTCCTTACCGTCAAAGGTGAGGGAGGCTGTAAAAGGCCCGAGGTCTACAGGAATAATCGGATTTTCTGCAACCGCTTTGTCTACTGTGAGTATTCCGTTAAAGTCGGGATCGTTTATCGAACCTGTAATATTCATCTCTCCTGAGGCGACTCCCTTTTTGAGATCAAAAAACGGAATGTTCAAAAATGTATTAAGCGCTTCGAAATCGAATTTAGTAACGGTAAGAGAGGAATCGATATTGGTCTCACGTATAGTTCCTTCCGCTTCGAGAGTAATAGGAAGTGGTTCGCTCATCGCTAAAGAGAAACTGCCGTTCCTGTCTACAACACCCGTCATCGAGTTATCAGGCCCCCCGAGAAAAGAAAATTCTTGCTCGATCTGTCGAAACGTGAGACGCCACGGTTCGAGAGATCTATTGCCTAAAAATATATCTTTTAATGCCAAATTTCCATTGAAATCGTTGTTGAAGACCTGAGAAAGTTCTTCTCTTGCGGAGACAGGATCCGTTTCTCCACTCAGTTCGAGTGTCCCCCTCATTTGTTCCTTTTGGAAATTTGTCGAAAAATCCGAACTGAAATCATATTCACCGCTTTCGAATACAAAGGTGCCTCTTCCGTTGTATACCCGATTGGAAAGATACTTTATTTCGAGCTGCTCGATTACGGTTTGATTCTCTCCGATCGAGCCTGCTATATCAAAATAAAACGGATCAGAGTTGAGCTGTCCATTTTCGAGCCACAGATGTGTATCTATGTTTGGCGCGGAAAGAGCACCATTTACTTCCAATTCTCCGGAGAGTAAACCGGTAATCGGTAATTCCTGAAACCGGTCCATCGGCGCATTTGAAAACTCGACTCTTCCTCCGATCTTCTCTTCTGTATAGTCGAAGACCGCATTGTAATTCTCACTGTTTTCATTGCTCTTGAGCTGGAGCCAGCCCGAGGTAGTGATCTCCTCTGCTAATGTATACTGGATCTCCCCATTTCCGAATAAATTCGAATATTCATCTTCATAATGGAGATTATACACCTGAGCGAGGGATGCTGAGAGACGGGCCGAAAAGGAAAGCCTGTTCTCCCGACTGTTGAAAACGGGGATATCGGAGATAGTACTCTCTTCGAAGAGCAGTTCCCAATCTGCAGGGTCCCGGAAATAGCCGGCAGCGTGGACTGTAAATGAAGAGACGGTTTCAGTAATTGATATGGGGAGGGTTTCGGTATCGAGGGAGAAGAGGTATCTATCTTTTGATCGGACGGCGGAAACTCTTATGCCGTAATTCCCCTCCACGATGAGAGTCTCATTCGGATCGTATATTCCTTCTAGAGTAAACGGATATCCTTCAAAATGAAACGATGTCGAAAACTGTACCTCTCCCTGCTCTAAGAAAGTGCTTGTAACAAATCCTCCCGCTTGATACTGGTCCCAAGAGAAGTCGATATCATGAAATTCGACATTTTGGTTATTTCCGGCTACCCCCAGCGAGACGTATCGATTACTGTTTTCCGGATCCCGGATAAACAGTTCAGGACAGGCGAAGGCGTACTGTTTTAGATCGGTCGTGATAAACAGCTGTGCGTCGACGAGGAAATCCCTGAAATCCTGGAGCTCATTGGGTAAAGTGATAGTATCAGGAATAAAAAAGTTGTTTATGTCTTGTATCCTTGTGTTCTCTGCAACCAGGCCGGCTTGTATATACAATTCCGGTGACAGTTGAATATTGCCTTCGAGTGAAAGTTGACTCATGTCCGTATCTCGTGATGCAGGACTTTCCAATTCAGCCGTAAGGTCAAAATCTACACTCTGTGCGTACGGCAGAAGTGTTATGGTACTGTCTCTAATTACACTGCTGCCAACCTTTATATAATTGCTTGTTGCAATTACCCGTTTATTACGGGAGAACAGATACGCATCGGCCTCTAGTGTTTCTCCGGTCGGAAACGGTACGTTAGTTATAGTAACAGAGCCACGAGGGTAGAGAGTCTCGAGATCGAGTTTTCCTTTGAAATCGAGGTTCCCGTATGAAGAAACTGCATATAGACGTTCGAATTCTATCTGTTCGGTGTTACCCTCGAAAATACCGGCAGCAGTTACGGCAAACGGGACTGCGGAATTATCGATCACTGCGGTGATGTCTCCGTTGTACGTAACATCAGCGGTGGCGAGATCGTAGGTAAATGTCCCCTCTCCTGAAATTTGGGTCGAAAACCACGGTCTATATGTATTCCAATCTTCTTCGAGGTTTATAAGAGTTTGGGGTGCAAAGTCTTTGCAGGCGAAGGCCAATGAAATTTGGTTTTCCTGCGGCATGTATTCAAGTTTTAGGTTAACGGGAAGTTTATCTTTTATCTTCCAGATTTCCCATCTTTCCGGGTCGAGCACGATCTGGAATGTCTGCTGATCGAGGGAAAAGAGGTTTGATTGAAAATCGGA
>CAZKZZ010000006.1:0-12809 GCA_964557375.1 uncultured Spirochaetales bacterium
GGTAATTTATTGTAATATAATAGATTATTCATTCTCGATACCAAAAACTTCAAACGAATATTGTTCGCATGCTTCATGCAAAAATAACCGATTTTTGCATGAAGCACAGGGGACTCTGCACTCACATATCCAAATTTTTAGAGACAGATACAACGCTTTCCTGTATAATGAACTCATCATGGGAGAAAAGATTATTGTACTTGCAAATCAAAAAGGCGGTGTGGGGAAAACAACAACGGCAGTAAATCTGGGTGCCTACCTGGCGGATGCAGGAAAACGGGTCCTGTTAATTGATTTTGATCCGCAGGGCAATCTTTCGAGCAGTTTGGGAGTAAAATCGGACGATTCGAAGTCCATTTATGAAGTTATATCAGAAACAGTCGATTTCGATCAGTCTATCCGATCAACAACTGTCGAAAATATGATGGTTATACCATCGAATATAAACCTTACCGGAGCAAATATCGAGCTTATAAGTGTACGTGATCGTGAATATGTTCTGAAAAAAGCAATCGAAAAAAGCAAAAAAACGTGGGACTATATACTCATCGATTGTCCGCCCTCTCTTGGAATTCTCACTATTAACGGTTTAGCTGCAGCACACAACGTCATTATCCCCTTGCAGTGTGAATATTTTGCTTTAGAGGGGTTAAGTCTTCTTCTACAAACGATAAAACGGGTTCAGCAGGGAATAAACAGAGAGCTGGCTGTTGGCGGCATTCTCTTTACAATGTTTGATTCGAGGACGAGACTTGCAAATGAAGTTGTTCATGAAGTGACCGGCTATTTCAAAGATAAAGTATTCCGTACGATCATTCCCCGAAATGTAAGACTTTCAGAAGCACCTTCCCATTCGGTCCCGATAAACCAATACGAGAATGACTGTGTCGGTGCAAAGAGTTATGAAAAACTGGCAGATGAGGTAATGAAACGTGTCTAAAAAAGCGCTGGGAAAAGGACTGGATGCTCTCCTGTCACCCGAACCTCAGAAGGTGGACGGTGATCGAGATACAGCTCAACGGGGAGAAGAGAGCGGGGTTGTCTTTATTCCGATCTCAGATGTTGTTCCGAATCCCGACCAGCCGAGAAAAGCTTTTAGAGAGGAATCTCTCGACGAGCTTTCCGAATCAATTCGGGAGAAGGGAATTATTCAGCCGATTATTGCTGAAAAAGCTGATGAGGGCACGTATCGGATAATCGCCGGGGAGCGGCGCTACAGAGCTGCAAAAAAGGCCCAATTAGAGCGCATACCGGTCATCATCCGCGCGTTTACCAAAGAAGAGAAACTGGAAATTGCCCTCATTGAAAACGTCCAGCGGGACGATCTTACTCCAATCGAAGAAGCGCAGGCATACCATCATCTCATGGAGGTTACCGGCATCAATCAGGAAGAGGTCGCCCAGCGGGTCGGCAAAAAACGCTCTACCATTGCCAACAGCCTGCGGTTGCTGAAGATGCCCGATGATATGCGGACTGCCCTCTCGGAAGGGAAAATCACACCCGGACACGCACGGGCCATACTCTCGGTGGTAAATCCGGCAGCACAGAAACTTCTCTTCGAGCGGATCGTGGATAAAAATCTGTCCGTGCGTGAGGCGGAGCGTCAAGCGGGAATGCTCAACAACGGCAAGCGGAACCAGAAAAAGGGCGGACCTGCTCAATCTCCCGGCAAAAAATCCCCCGAACTGATCGCCATTGAACAGCAGCTCGTAGAGCATCTCGGCACAAAGGTCGTTGTCCGGGGATCAAACGACCGCGGAAAGGTCGAGATCGAATATTATTCTTCAGACGATCTGGAGCGGTTATATGAACTTCTCGCCAAAACAAAACTCGAACTATAGACTGCCGCACTCCTTACTTTTCCATTAGGCAAAATTGGGTTACAATAGAAGAGGTATGGGTAAACGACCTCCTGAAAAATATGCTCCCGGAGAGCTGCAGAAAACAAGAGAAACACTCGGTGACATTTCCCGAGACGAGGCGAAGCGGATGGCCGAGATGTTAGGAGGTGAGGTCGGTGTCGAGAGAACGGACCGGAAAATCGAAGACCAGTACAAAAGGCTCAAAGAAAAGAGCCCTTCCCGGGCAGTCTCCCAGCCCTCCTACTCTCGAAACCCCCCTCCTCTCAGGAGCAGCTCCGGCAGAACGGAAACGCAGTCCGCTCCTCCGTCACCGGCGGGCGAACGGGACGATCGTCATACTCCATTTTTCGAACGGATAAAAATGAACTTTCTTGCCGCACATCCTGATCATATGATCATGCGCAGAAGTGATGCCATAGCCTCCGTTTTCTCGTTTCTGTTTCACAAACAGGAGTACATCAATCCCGATTTTATCAAACAGGGTGACGCGCTGTTTTTCCGCCATATCGAGAGTCTTGTTCTTGCTATACGTTCTCTTTTGGCAATCAACAAGAAGAGCCAAACCCAGCGGATGCGCCCTTCATTTTATTTTGATGTGCTCACGGTCCTGAAAAATTGGGATATCGAGTCTCTGCACTGGGAGCTGACCCAGCTGCAGAAGAGGCCCCGTCGTCTTCCCCTCGCATCGTGTGATTATCTCTGCGGGCTGCTCTTCAAACCGATCATGATGCTCATCAGACTCGACCCGTATACCCATATCGAGGGGGCGTTAAAACGGCTGGTAGAACTGGACCTGCTTACTGTTGCCAAAAAGAGTCCGGAAGAAGAAAAAATCCAGCACGCGTACTTCGTTGCCAGGGAGGAGATCCCTTATCTTTTTCAGGACATCAAATACACCTGTTACCCGCTTCTCATGAAGCTGGTCTCAACCAAGTTTTTTCCCTACGAATTGTTCTTCGGGGTGGAGTTCAGCAACATTCTCTCTTTTTTGGAGCTCACTCCTGATCAAATCCTCTCGCCAAAAAAACTGCAGAATGAACAGGTAAAGCCGGAAGAAGAGAAAGAAAAGGTTTCTTCTGCAGAGGCTGATTTTGACGAGATAGAAATAGAAGAGGAACAAGCCGAAGATGAACAAAGTGGAGAGGAATTACCGGACGAGGCCGAAACAGCTGAAAAGAGCGAGAACGGGAACCTGTTGGTACAGCTTCCTCCTGAAGTTGCAAACGGCCTGGAAATGCTCGATATGCTTTTTCCCCATGCCGGATGGAAACATGCACCCCGATTTCCCGACTTTTACGCGTACTTTCAACCTCTTTTCGATTATTCGAGAGGTACGGAGCTGATCCCACCGGAAGACCCTTTCCTGCAGGTCATCGTACTCGTAAGCATTCTCCAGGAGCTGTTCTACGGTTTTCGTGCTGTTCAATTCGGAACCATTGAGGGAGAGCAGGGGAAGTACCTTGACCTGCAGAACAGTTTTGAAGAGTATCTCGACAGTTGGCACTGTTTTATCGATGAAATACTCTCCAAACATTACGCTTCTCAGCTCTATGAATACTGTCGTCAGGTTGAAAGAAGCCTCCAATTCAAGGCTTCTACATACGGAAGGAAGCTTGCTGCCGACTTGATGTGGATAAAACGGCTCTATTTTATGCCCTATGTAAAATTCGAAGCTGTACGGGGCGCAAGACCAACCCTCGGTTCTCACCTGCCGAAATTATTTCAGGTCTGCAGTGAGTTAAAAAATATCTTAGGAAGGGTGGTAGTCCAAATCGATAAAGAAGAGCCGGTCAATATTACCGGTGTAAAGAACTGGAAAAAGAAGTATTCGTTTGAAATCCAGAATCCGGTTTCACGGCGGTTGAAGTATCTGCTCAATCGGGACGTACCGGTCAAGTTCCGCAGTACCGAGGTCCCGAATGAGAGTAACGCTACACTTCTCCTCTACACACTCTCCGTGCTCACGGTTCTCGATTATCTGATAAATGATCCCGAAAGCTACTGCAACAAAGCGGAAGATACCCCGCTCTACCGCAGTGAACATGGGAACAGCCAGACCCCGCTGTATTCAGTAAGCTTGATGGATACGGACACACTCCTAAAAGAGTCGGAGCAGGCGCAGCTCGGACTCAACAAAGAGGAGAGCGGGAACAGAGGAAGCATAGACGGACTTACCGGATTATTTACTATAGAGCAGCTCTCTCATCATCTCAAAGAGCAGATCGAAGAGTACCATCTTACCAAAACACCGTTTTCCTGCATCGGTATCGATATCTCAGATTTTACCAATTATAACCTGAACCGGGGCCGTGAAGCGGGCGATCGTGTACTCAAAGAGGCCGGGGACGTTCTGCGCCGGACTATATCTCCGTTTTCCGGTATTGGATTTCGGGGCGAAAATGATGAGTTTTACTGTATTCTTCCCCGAACGGAGCGGAGGAGCAGCCTCTCAGCAGCGATCACTTTCTCCTCCGAGTTCATTGATACGTTTACTATCCCTATCGCTGTAGGAATAGTGGAGTTTCACAAAACGTGGGGTGCTGAAAAGATGAGAAAAGTGGTTGATAAAACCGTAGAGAGGACCAAACAGGTGAACCGCTCAGCCGTCGGCGTGTACAATTCTCTGCAGCAGGAGACCACCTTTATCGATCCGATTACCAGACGACAAATCGAAGAAGAGGAAGGCGTGTAGACCCGGATCACCCCTCTTCCTGAGGCAGCCCCATCTTTTCCAAGAACCGCTGCTTCTCTTTACCTTGTAACGGCAGTTCCTTGCCCGCATAGAGCGCGGCTACCGCCTCTTTTTCCCGCCGGGAGAGAGCAACCCCCTCTCTTTTATGTTCCTCGAAAGCCTCACAGGCGAGAGGACACACTCTACGCACGATATCGTAGAGGACCTCAGCATATTTTCTGATTTCTACCTGAGCATGGGGATGGATCCGCAGCCGGATGAAATGGAGGAGGTTGTGCAGATCGATTTGCCAGTACATTTCAGTATAGGTACTGAGCGGAAGGTTTATCCGGGCCAGTTCTCGGGCAATGCCGGTGTCTATCAGGTTGTGATAGCTTGAAAATGCGTGTTTCTGGCCTTCTTCGAACAAACTCAGGGCCTCTCTGCACACATCGTTAGGCACTGCTTCTTCGCACCGGCCCTGTCTGTTTGTTTTACTCTGAAGGCTGATGTCCTCGTCCGCGGGAAGATAGCACTCCTCTTTCAGCACGCTGTATCTGCCGGAGATTTCATTGAGCCTTGCTGTCCGGTGCCGCACCCACTGCCGTGCTACGAAAATGGGCATTTTGACATGAAAGGTGAACACGACTTGCTCGAAGGGAGAGGTGTGGTCGTTACGGAGGAGGTAATTGATGAGACCTTTGTCTTCACGAAACGATTTTGTACCCTCACCGTAGGACACCCGTGCCGCCTGGACGATCCGCGCGTCGCTTCCTAAATAATCGACGAGCCGGATAAATCCTTTATCCAGTACGGGAAACTCCTTATCGAGGATTTCTTCAGCTTCCGGAACATGCGAGTGGGCCATTATTGATCTCCTTCATTCCCTAATATACATGTCTTTTATACCTGAGAGCCTGCTTACGGTGCAAGCCCGAGTGCCGTATCAACCGACGCTTTGGTTACACTCAGGATTTCTCCTGTCTCCACCCGCAGGAGTTTGAGGAAAAGCTCGTATTCGTCGCTTTTCCGGTAGAGCGTCCCGGAAATTATCATTTCCGCGTTGAGCAGTTTGCCCACTTCGACTGCATCCGAATCATCGGTTAGTCCGGTCAACTGGAGCTTGAGCTCTTCGAGAATCTGCTGCACATTTTTCCGTTCGACCAGCCGAAACTGTTTCTGCTCTACCGCGGAGAAGAGAAGCTGTTCGGTAAAATACTCGGCATCTGCCTTTATACCGGTGCCGATGTCTTCCCCGACGCTATCGTTACTGCCGCCGGCACTGCTCCCGTCACCGGGTGCTCCCAGCGAAGGGATAATCGGTATTACCGCGGTGGGGGTCTGCTCGTCGATCCGGTATGTGGAAAAATCTCTAAGCTGCTCTAAGGCGAGGGAAAACAGCGTGCGCAGGGTGTCTTCCCGTTCTTCTTCCTCGATTTTCGCAGCCTCGAAATACGGCTCTTCTGTCTCTATCGGTTTGTCGGAGAGGTAACTCAGTTCTTGTTTGGCAAACCGGATTATAATCGATTCCAGCTTATCGGTTTGGAAGTTAGTTCCTGTGTGGTGGCTTACACTGCCCGGAGCACCCCCTTCGCTCTCCCCTGTTTCCCCGTAGGTGAGAAAGATGTATTTTCCCGCGGTGTATTGAGAAATCTGCCTGAGTATGTATTCCCCGGTTATATCGAGCCCGCCCGTCCCCACGCTGAACAGTTTAATGCCTTTCTCCTTCGCAGTACGGGCAGCATCGGGATAGGTGACATTCTGATCGTAATCGAGATGGGGCGGAGCATCGGTTATAATAAACCCGAGTCTGATGCCGTTTCGGTTCCAGGAGCTGTTATTCACCGCCTCGTCGAGTGCGGCCTGAAGATCTTCAGGGGTATCTCCGCCGCCTGAAGCTTCGACTTGGTCGAGTGATTGCCGGAACGATCCGAGATCATCGGTCAGAGGAATCCGCTTTGTGATGTACTCATCACCCCTGTCCTTGTACAAGACCATACCAAACCGTACGCGGGGTTTGATCGAGAGGGAAGAGAGATTGAGATGAATCAACTCGATAGTTGTCTTGAGCCGCTGGATTTCTTCCCCCATACTCCCTGTGGTGTCCATAATAAACATGATGTCGAGAGGAATCGGTTCGGGGACGGTTCTGGAAAAGGCGTAAGGTATGGTGATAGTACGCGCGCCGTTGCGGGTGATGGTGGCCGTCATTCGCTTCTGCTGCACAGAAACGGTTACCTCGAACGATTCGGCATCCGTTTGGTGATCTGAGGGATAAAAATAAAAGGTGCCGTCCGAAAGGCTCTTTCCGGTTGCGAGGGGGCTCTCGATATCAGAGCCGCTTTCCCCGGCCGGGACAATGGAAACAGCGGCATTGGGGATCGATTTCCCCTCTCTGTCGACAATGTTTACAATGATCCGCTCTTCAACGGCTAGCGGCAGGTGCGGGACGTCCCCGTACTCCTCGAGAAAGTCGAGGAAATATCCGTACTGTTTATTATCATCGGCGTACCCCGCTTTGAGGCCGGAAGCTTGCGGTGCTCCCGAGGTGGCTGAGGTGTATTTCTCCGGTTCGGTCCCTTCTTCGAGCATCATGGCAAAAGCATCATCGTCATCGGGTTCGCTGCCGCGGGTCCCGGCAGGACCGGTAGCGCAGCTTCCCAATGCTAACAACCCGATCACAATAAAAATCAAGATTATTACAGCTGATCTTTTCATGTTTTTCGTCTTCCTTGTGCTTCTTGCAAAAATCGGTTATTTTTGCAAGAAACTCCATAACATTCCTGAAAAATTCATTTTTTCAGGAACATCCTTCCCCCGAGCAGAGAGAAGATTATGCGGAAGAGGAAGAAGCGTAACGGGCGGGGATTTTTTATGTTTCGGGCGAAAATATAACCAGAAATCAAGCTCTCGAAACTAATATTCTCAGGATACCCGCCCATAAAATCGAAATAGAAACTCGAGAGCAGAACATATATATCCTCGGTCCGCAGTTCCGGATATTTTTTGGGAAGGGAAGATTCCTCGATTGCTTTGCACCCGGGGAGAAACCATTGTGATTTCCACTCTCGAGGTGTTCCTTCGAACCGCTCGAGTTCCCTCAAGAGCTGCCTGAACCCGGTCTCGTTTATCAGGGTGATGTTTTTGATCCCGGTATCCACTTCGAACCTTCTTCGGGCAAGCGCACCGTCGATCGCCTGCTCATCATCATCGTGGATATACTCTGTGATGTACGCATCGAGGTAATCGATCCCTGCCTCTTTCGCGGTAGCAACCCGGCGATTGCCGTCTTCTACGAAGTATTCATTCTTATACTTGATTACGTTGATCGGGGGGAAAAACTCGTACCGCTTCGCCGCGCGTTCCAGCATATGACGGCGATATTTTTCTTTCATATTTCCCCGCCTTTTGTAACGAAACTGATCATCGAGGTCACCGCATTTATCTACCGTACCGGTAATCATCCTCGTCTCGATCGGTTTGAGGCCTCCGTCCATGGTGGTGTAGGGTCGGTCTTTTTCGAAAACATCGGCAAAGCATTTGACCTTGGAGCCCAACATCATCTGTCGGCCTCTTGATCTTTTCCCCCGGATTTGTCCGGTTTTGGTGCGTTTTCGGCCTCTTCCCCAGGAGCTTGCTCAGGTGCTTCCTTGGCGAGCCTGGCAGTAATCCAGTCTGCGTGGCTTTTCTCTTCGTTTGCCAGAGCTGCAAAAATCTCTTTTACCGAACGGATCGGGGCGTTATGCTGAAGCGTAGTGTAGAACGCGAAAGCATCCTGTTCTTTTTTAAGTGCGGTTTCCAACACCTCTCTAACGGTACTCTCCGGGCCGATTTTCGGCCAGTCGCGGTTGATGTTCTCGAGCTGTCCCGCTGTTTCAGGATTTGATACCTCCAGCCTCCCGAGGGACGATTCCCTCTGGACTTCTTCCAATTTCAATCTGTGCTTCAATTCTATCGAGGCGAGCCGTTTTAGAAGATCCTGTACTTCCACATCCTGTACCCCGCTTATGTGGCGTTCATAGAAATTGTACGCTTTCTCTTCGGCCTCGAGGGCGTTTTCCAATACAAGTTTGAAAAGAAATGTTCTCACTGGTCCGGCCATAAGTTACCTCGTAAGATTTTGTATTGGAAGAGGTGCTATAATACGGGCCAATTCCGGTTCTCGCGCAGCATAAAACCTCCTCCACTCAGGTGACAGCATATCATCTTCGAGCAGATCGTCAAAGGTACGTACTACCATGCCTTTCTTCGGGTCTCTATAGTTGGCAAACAACACCGGAATGACGGTAAGGTCGAGTTCCCCCGCTCCTGTTTTGGAGGCGGTTACCCGAAACAGGGCACTCTCTCCGGTGCGGACTCTGTTCGGGTCCGGTTTCTCGGGATCGATGTGCCAGGTTTGTCCGGAGATAAAATTACCGCACGAAGCAAGGATGAGTTTTTCGCCCCTACCGTCTCGATAGACATACCACGGCTGAACAACGTGGGGATGGTGTGCCCATACGATGTGGACCCCGCTCCTGAGTACATCCTCGAAGAAATCCAGTTTTTCGGGATCGGGAGTGACCGCGTATTCATCTCCTCCGTGTAAGGAGACGATAAAAAGGTCGAACTCGGGGGTAACTGTTTTGAGGTTATCGAGAAACTGTTCCCTCTCTTCTTCGTCGCGGTACGGGACGAGTTGGACGTACTCACTGCCCCCGTAACTGTTCAAGAAAAGGGTCACCGCAGTGTATCCGATGCGCCACCCTTTTTCCGTAATCTCTACGGTGGTGAACCTGCTGTCAGGCGCTTCCCGCACTCCCGAATAGTAAGTTCGGCCTCCGCCGCTGCTGTCTGTGTCTGCTGCAATGTCGGAAACGGTTTTCAGGGTTTGTTTTACCCCGAACTCCCCTAAGTCGGTTATATGATTGTTCGCTAGAGAAAATACCTCGAATCCGCCGCTTATCGCCGCGTGGACATAGGGAGGATGAACATTGAAAACAGGATAGTTCGAAACGGGCCAGTCCGGGACAACGGCAAACTCGAGATTTCCGAAGGAGAGATCGTCCTCTTCGAGGTAATGCCGTACCCCTTCGTAGATATTGCTGAAAGGGGGGCGGTTATAATTTACATCATGGGCCATGATGTCGCCGGTAAAGGTCATCTCGAGGGGGGGCAGAGACGGTTCCGTTGTAGGCGCTTCTGCCGAGGAGGTTTCTTCCGGTCCTTTGGATAGTCCTTCAGATAATGCGGCGGATGATGTTTCCGGCTCTTTTCCCGGTGAACAGGATAGGATGAGGAGTACAAGAACACCCGACACAATGGGGCGTATCGTCATGGCCGGTCCTGTTAGCCGCTCCTGGTTTTGGCCTCCTGGATCAGCGAGTAGAGAGATGCCATTTTCGGTTGCGGAGGGGCTATTCTCTGGGTAATCTCTTCTTTCGTGTATTTTTTTCTCAACAGACCCCGGATGTCAAGAGTCTCTTCCCAACAGCCGATGATGTTCCTGCAGAATCCGGGACCCTTCGACGCGGTCCCGTCCCCCTCCAGACAGTACCGGAAGGGGACGTGATGGCCGAGTTGGCGGCAGTAGCGGCTGCTCTCATCTGTGCTGTTTTTCCGTTCCATATCTACCATTTACCGCTCTTGTTTACCGCGGGTTTGGGGAATTCTTTGATCGCTTCGAGGTTCTTCTCCAGTTCCGACTCCGGGAACTCATAGTCGTGCAGCTGGTTTCCGAAATAAGCCTCGTAACCGAGCATATCCATAAGACCGTGGCCGCTCATGTTGAACAGGATCACCTTCTCTTTTCCCTCTTCTTTTGCCTTTTTCGCCTCTTGAATCGCGGCAGCAACGGCGTGACTGGTCTCCGGGGCTACAATAATCCCTTCGGTACGGGCAAAAGTCACTGCGGATTCGTAACATTCGAGCTGATGGATTGCTCGCGGGGTCAAAAGCCCTTCTACGATTGCTTGTGAGACGAGGGGGGCCATTCCGTGATACCGCAGCCCTCCTGCATGAATGGGCGGGGGAACGAAATTGTGACCGAGGGTGTACATGGGAAGGAGCGGGGTCATTCCCGAAAAGTCCCCGAGGTCATACGCGAAAGGTCCTTTGGTCATGGTGGGACAGGAGAACGGTTCGACAGGAATAATATCGATATCGGCACCGTTTATTTTCTCGTAGGCAAAGGGGAATGCTATGCCTGCAAAGTTGCTTCCCCCGCCGGCGCATCCGATGACCACATCGGGGAGCTTTTCACCGACTTTTTTGAGCTGCTTTTTCGCTTCCAATCCGATTACAGTCTGATGCAGCATGACATGATTCAGTACGCTGCCGAGCGAGTATTTTGTCTCTCCCGATTTGTCACTGACGGCTGCTTCGACTGCCTCACTAATAGCAATACCGAGACTGCCCGGAGTATCGGGGTACTTCTCCAGGACATCTCGTCCCGACTGTGTCTCGGAACTGGGGCTGGCCACACATTGTGCTCCCCAGGTCTGCATCATCACTTTGCGGAACGGTTTCTGGTCGTAGCTGATACGGACCATGAAAACCCTGCATTCAAGTCCTACCTGGGCCGAAGCAAAGGCGAGGGCGCTCCCCCACTGTCCTGCTCCGGTTTCGGTGGTGAGCCGTTTTACACCTGCCTGTTTATTGTACCACGCCTGGGCCACCGCCGTATTCGGTTTGTGACTGCCCGGAGGGGAAACGCTTTCGTTCTTGTAGTATATCTTTGCCGGAGTGCCGAGCGCTTTCTCCAAAGAGACGGCGCGGTGGAGAGGAGATGGGCGCCAGGTGGCCAAGATCGTCCGTATTTCCTCCGGAATGTCGATCCACCGCTCCTGACTTACTTCCTGTTCGATGAGGTTCATCGGGAAAATAGGGGTGAGCATGTCCGGAGTTACAGGATTTCCGTCGGGTCCGAGAGGAGGCTGTAACGGTGAGGGCAGATCAGCGCTCAAATTATACCACTGTTTCGGCAGTTCGTGTTGTTCCAGTTGAATTCTTGTTGGTTTTTCCATAGCTGTCTCCTTGTTTCTATCAATAGAAACACTTATAAAAGAAATCGTTTGTGATGTCAATAGGAATCCAGCAAAAAAAATCAGGGGACTTCTACCCTATCAGTCGGTTTTGTCCGGCTCTACTTTGTACAGGGTGACGGTAAAGGTGCTGCCGATATCGGGTGTGCTCTCTACCTCTATATCGCCTTTATAGAGATTGACCAGCTTTTTTACGATGGAAAGGCCGAGACCGCTTCCGAGGACGTTCTTCGTTTTCTTGTTCTTGATCCGTACGAAATCTCCGAACAGTTTTTCTTTCTCCTCTTCGCTCATGCCGATCCCCGTATCTTCGACCTTTATGGTCACCGAGTCGGTATCAGGAGTTACGGTCACATCAACCCGGCCCTCGTCCCGGTTGTACTTTACGGCGTTCGAAATAAGATTATTCATGATAATCTCGATCTCACCCGGGTCGCCTGCAAATTGATGTGATTCCGGTGTATGCAGATTGATGGTAACCTGTTTCTCCTCGGCCATCGGTTTTGAGGTTTCAACAGCCTGGTTGACAGGATCGATGAGATCGAACTCGGTAATTTCCCGTTTTTTCTGTCCCGATTCGATTCGAGTCAGATCGAGAAGGTCGAAGATCATCTTCCGCATATACTCCATCCTGGTAAGGCACCGCTCTATCATATGGTCATAGGTCGCCTGGTCGTCCCCCGCGGACCGGTCGTGGATGATCTTGAGGTACCCTTCGACCGCGTTGAGGGGTGCTTTCAACTCATGGGCGAGTACTGATATGAATTGAAACCTGACCTGCCGCTTCTCCCGGGCCAATTTCTGGGCTTGGAGCTGGGCTATTTTGTGCTGGGCGGCCTTTTTTACCGTATTCTTCAGTTCATCCGGAGTGAACGGTTTGGGGATAAAATCGAATGCTCCCGATTTTGTCGCCCTCACTGCCGTTTCGATGGATGCATAGGCGGAAATCATGATGACTAACGAATCTATGTCTCTCTTTGAAATGGTGTCGAGGAGGTCGACCCCGGACATTCCGGGCAGTTTATTGTCGAGGAGGATAATATGGGGCGGGTTGTCTTCACTCTTCTCGAGTATTTCGAGCGCTTCTTCCGCGGACCCTGCATTTTCGAGTGAAAACTCGGCCGTTTCATCGGAGTCCGGGACTTCGATCGTGTATTTCCGAAGGGCCCGGTTTATTCCCTGCCGCATACCTTGTTCATCGTCGACGACTAACAGTGTTATTGGTTCCATACTCTTCCTCCTCTCAGAACGTAC
>CAZKZZ010000006.1:12909-38456 GCA_964557375.1 uncultured Spirochaetales bacterium
GCTTGTCAATAGGCGGTGGTGCAGGCAAAAAAAGCGACTTTCTCCAGGGTGACGGTCAGATCAACATGTTCTATATAGACATGGTCCGGAACTTTTATGCGTGCCGGTGCAAAATTCAAAATACCGGTAACACCTGCATCGACTAGAAGCGAAGCAGTTTCCGCGGCGGCATCCGGGGGGACGGTAATGATTCCTATCGAAATTGCCTGGTCTTTGATGACCTCTCCTATTTCAGTTCGTCGAAAACAGCGGCAGCCGTGGATGACCGTATCCACCTTGTCCTCCGCGATATCGAACGCGGCCACGATTTCGGGAAAAGCGTCCCGCTGGGAAAAGTTGATCAGGAGTGCCCGGCCTAAGTTCCCGACACCGGCGAGAATTGCACGCCTGCATTGGGCGGCACTGAAAAACCGGTCGATACTGAGCAGAAGCTGAGGGATGTTGTACCCTTCCTTTGAGCTTCCCGTGTACCCTAATACCCGGAGGTCCTGTCGTACCTGCACCGCCGTGCCCCCGCTGAAAGCGGCCAGCTGACGGGAAGAAATAAAACCGGACCCCCGTTCGATCTGCTCATGGAGAAACCGTTTGTAGAGACTGAGACGTTCGATCGTTTTTGGTGATATCGAATTCTTACTATTATTTGTCATAAATCAAACGTATGGCGTAATTTTACAAAAGTTCACAATATTTTCCCTTGAAATCTCTGTTATATCATGTATAATGAGGCTGTTATTTTTTTAACAGATAAAACCAAGAAGTGCAAGTTTTTCTACGATTAGCCTGTTAAAATGGAGTGATCTATGAGTGAAAATCTGGAAACAAAAATTAAGTCGATTTGTGCGGAAGTGGGTAACGACAGCTCCCGGATGATGGACATCGTCTGCAGAGTTCAGGATGAGCTTGGTCATGTATCGGACCAGGCGATAGACCTGATTGCTCAGGCGGTGAAAACACCCCGGGTAGAGGTCGAAGGAACTGTTACGTTTTACTCATTTCTGTCCAAAGAACCGAAAGGAAAGTTCGTGATCCGGCTGTGTGATGACATCATCGACCGGTTTCACGGAGTGGAGAAGATTGCGGATGCGTTCAAAAAGGAACTCGGTATTGATTTCGGCGAGACAACCTCTGACGGCCTTTTCTCGCTCGAGTACACCCCCTGTATCGGGATGTCCGATCAGGCCCCTGCCGCTCTTGTGAACAATGAGGTGCTCACCTATCTCTCGACAGATTCGGTGCCGAGCATCATCAACACCCTCAAAAAGACGGGTGACCCGAAAAAGCTGGTCCATAGGGTCGGTGACGGTAACAATGAGCACAAGCTGGTGCAGTCGGTAGTCCACAACAACGTCCGCAGAAAAGACCAGATCATTTTCAGCGACTACAAGGACAATGTGGGTCTCGAACAGGCCCTCGCTATGAGTCCGGTAGAGGTGATCAACGAGGTCAAGACCGCGCGCCTGCGCGGACGAGGAGGCGCGGGTTTCCCGGCAGGAATGAAATGGGAGTTTACCCGGAATGCGGCAGGAGACAAGAAGTACGTGCTGTGTAACGCCGACGAAGGTGAACCCGGTACGTTCAAAGACCGGGTCCTTCTGACCGAGCTTCCCGACCGTATTTTTGAAGGCATGACCATTGCCGGTTACGCGATCGGGGCGGAAGAAGGAATTCTCTATCTGCGGGGTGAATACGCCTACCTGCGGGATTTTCTCAACAGCAAGCTCGAAGAGCGGAGAAAAAACAATCTTCTCGGCAAGAATGTATTAGGCAAGAAGTTCAACTTCGATATCCGGATACAGATGGGCGCGGGAGCGTACATCTGCGGTGAAGAGACTTCCCTTATCAGTTCCTGTGAAGGGCTGCGGGGAGACCCCAAAAACAGGCCTCCGTTCCCGCCTCAGAAAGGATACATGGGATATCCTTCCACGGTTAACAACGTAGAGACGTTCTGTGCGGTTGTTCCGGTCATGGCAAAAGGGGCCGGTTGGTTTGCCGAGCTCGGTTCCAAAGGAAGTGCTGGGACCAAACTGCTCAGTATCTCCGGCGACTGTCAGCGGCCCGGTGTGTACGAGTTCCCGTTCGGCATTACCGTCCGCGAGCTCCTCAAAGAAGTGGGTGCCGAAGATGCGAAAGCGCTGCAGATCGGAGGTCCGTCCGGACAGCTCATCAGTTCGGCTGATTTCGAAAAAACTATCTGTTACGATGATCTGGCAACCGGAGGTGCTATCGTCATATTCGGTCCTGACCGGAACATCCTCGAGATTGTTGATTACTATATGGAGTTTTTTATCGACGAAAGCTGCGGATACTGTACTCCGTGCCGGGTAGGCAACGTTCTTCTCAAGCAGTATCTGAATAGAGTTATGGAAGGAAAAGCGGAAGCATCGGACCTCGAAGAGATGGAAACACTCGGAAATACGGTCAAGACGACCAGCCGGTGCGGTCTCGGGCAAACATCACCAAACCCGATCCTGACATCGCTCAAGAACTTCCGTTCGGAATATGAGAAACTCCTCAAAGAGAACAAGAAGAGGTTTCGGCTCGATTTTGATATCCATGAAGCACTGAAAGAGTCCGAAGCGATAGCTGGAAGAAAATCTACAATTTTTACAGAATAAGGATGTGCATATGAGTGATAAAGTGCAATTTGTCATTGACGATGTGGATGTAGAAGGAACCAAAGGACAAACGATACTGGATGCCGCCAGAGACGCGGGGATCTATATACCCCATCTGTGTGCGCATAAAGACCTGGAACCGTACGGTGCGTGCCGCGTGTGCACGGTACTGGTAAACGGACGGCCGCAGGCCGCCTGCACCCAGCCCATTGCCCCCGGCATAATCGTCGAAAACGATACCGAGAAGGTCAATAACATGCGGCGGCAGATCATCGAAATGCTGTTTGTCGAAGGGAACCATTTCTGTCCCTTCTGTGAGAAGAGCGGCAACTGTGAGCTGCAGGCTCTGGCCTACCGGCTCGGGTTACCGGCAATGCAGCTGCAGTATCAGTGGCCGGAAAGAGAACTGGATGCGACCCATCCCGAGGTAATGATCGACCGCAACCGGTGTATTCTCTGTGCCCGGTGTGTACGTGCATCCAAGGATATAGATGGAAAACATGTGTTCGGCTTTGCCTACCGCGGAGCACAAAAAGTGCTCACGGTCAACGCATCGACGAGCCTCTCCGATACGGAACTCGGTTCGGCGGACAAAGCTGTAGAAGTGTGTCCGGTTGGATCAATTATCAAAAAGCATGTCGGATTCGCCACCCCGATTGGGCGGCGGCTCTATGATCACGAACCGATCGGATCCGATATAGAATCCAAGAAGAAATAAGAGAAAGGAAGGAGCGAAGAAATGGCTAAACCAAAAATAGCAACGCTACCTCTCGCAGGTTGTTTCGGCTGTCATATGTCCGTATTGGATATAGACGATAGAATTTTAGAGCTTATCGAACTCGTAGATTTTGACAAGTCTCCTATCGACGATATAAAAGAGTTTACCGGACGCTGTTTAGTCGGCCTGATAGAAGGTGCCTGTGCCACTGATGAAGATGTGCACAATCTGGAATACTTCCGTGAAAATTGTGATGTACTCATTTCATTGGGTCAGTGTGCCACGATGGGCGGGTTGCCCTCCGTGAGGAATATGGTACCTCTCAAAGAGTGTATCGAAGAGGCGTACCTCAACGGGCCCACCGTATACAACCCGGACAAGAAGATTCCATCGGACCCGGAAGTACCTCTGCTTCTCGATAAAGTCCGCCCCTGTCATGAGGTGGTCAAGATCGATTATTTTCTTCCCGGATGTCCTCCGCGTGCGGATTTGATCTGGGAAGTACTCACACAGCTGCTTACCGACAAACCGGTAGACATGCGTTACGAAGTATTGAAGTACGACTGATTCTAGAAAAGGAGATTGTATTATGGCTGTTGATACGAAAAATCTAAAACGGGTTGCTATAAGCCCCGTTACAAGAATAGAAGGCCATGGGAAAGTGACCATTCTCATGGATGATAACCAAAAGGTACACCAGGCCAGGTTCCATATCGTCGAGTTCAGAGGGTTCGAACGGTTTGTAAAGGGCCGGCCGTACTGGGAAGCCCCGGTACTCGTACAGAGACTGTGCGGTATCTGTCCGGTCTCTCACCATCTCGCCGCTGCAAAGGCGATGGACCTTATTGTGGGGGCCGACAAACTGACTCCTACCGCGGAGAAGATGAGAAGGCTTATGCATTACGGACAGACCTTTCAGTCCCATGCCCTGCATTTCTTCCATCTCAGCTCCCCGGACATTCTGTTCGGTTTCGACGCGGACCCTGCAATTAGAAACGTCATCGGCGTTGCTAAGGAACACAAAGACTTGGCAGTACAGGGTGTAATGATGCGGAAATACGGGCAGGAAGTAATCAAGGCCACTGCCGGTAAGAAAATCCACGGGACAGGCGCTATTCCCGGAGGCATCAACAAGAACCTTTCTATCGAAGAGCGTGATTTTCTCCTCAAGGACCTCGATCAGATGGTCGAATGGGCGAGAAGCGCGGTCAAACTTACCAAAGATTATACGACCGAGAACTTGAATGATCTCAAAGATTTCGGTTCTTATATTGCCAATAACATGTCTTTAGTAAAGGAAGACGGTGCTCTCGACCTCTACCATGGAAGACTTCGGGCAGTCGATAAAGACGGAAACAAGATAATCGACGATATCGACTATCAGAATTATATCGATTACATAGCGGAAGAGGTAAAAGACTGGTCTTATATGAAGTTCCCCTTCATCAAATCGATTGGACCGGAGAACGGCTGGTACCGGGTAGGACCGTTAGGCCGGCTCAACGCGTGTGATTACATCGACACTCCGGAAGCGAACGAAGCGTTCAAAGAGTTCCGGGCCGTTACGGACGGAAAACCGTGCCATGTAACTCTCGGGTATCACTGGGCACGGATGATCGAAACGCTCCACGCAATCGAAAAGATCAAAGAACTTCTTCACGACTCCGACCTCCAGGGTGAGGATCTCGTTGTCAAGGGTGAGAGAAGAAGAGAAGCAGTAGGGCTTATCGAAGCTCCGCGCGGCACTCTGTTCCACCACTACGAAGTAGATGATAAAGACCAGATAGTACGGGCCAACCTGATCGTTTCGACAACGCACAACAATGAACCGATGAACCGGGCCGTACAGCGTGTTGCCGAAGATACAATCTCCGGTAAAGAGGTAACCGAAGGACTGCTCAACGGTGTAGAAGTGGCAATTCGGGCCCATGACCCGTGTCTCTCCTGTGCTACACACGCAGTCGGGCAGATGCCTCTGGTAGTAGAACTATACGATGCGGAGCAGAATCTGCTCGACAGAAAGGTGAAAGAGTAAGAGCCGAAGAATCAGCGATGTCTGTACTGGTAATTGGATACGGAAACCCCGCCCGGGAAGACGACGGACTCGGGCCGGCAGTAATCGATCGACTCGAGCAGCTGGGCATAGAAGGTGTGGCAGTAGATGCTGATTATCAGCTTACTGTGGAAGATGCCGCGAGCATAGCGGAACACGAGGCGGTTGTCTTTGTGGACGCAGCGGTCAACGAAGCGGTGAAGGGAGATTCTCCTTTCGAGTTCTATCCGCTCGAGCCGAAGCATCTCACTGCTTTCAGTACCCATTCGGTTGGGCCCGAAGAGGTCCTCGACTTGGCGTGCGAACTCTTCAGTTCTGAAGCCGAGGCGTATATGCTGGCTATACGAGGGTATTCGTTTGAAATGTACAAAGAGAGCCCGACTGAAAAGGCGCTCGAAAACCTGGAGCAGGCGATACAGTTTCTGGTACCGGTATTAAAGGCGAAGTCTTTTAAACAGGCCCTGGTACGTAAATAACAACAATCTGGTATTTGTGTAAAATATGGAGGATGAAATGAAAGATGGAAAATATGTAGTACTTTGTATCGACGATGATGAAGATGTTCTCTATTCACTTCGATTGATCTTGGAAAACAATGGTTATGAAATGGTCGAGGCCGGCTCAGCAGAAGAGGGGCTAAAAGCGTATAAGGAAAGCAATCCTGATTTTATCCTCGTCGACCTGATGATGGAATCTATCGATGCCGGTAAAAACTTCGTAAAAGAGCTGAAACTGATCGGCAATGAAGCTCCTATTTATATGCTATCTTCTGTAGGTGATTCTCTGGCCCAGAACATCGATTTTTCCGAACTGGGGTTGATGGGTGTGTTTCAGAAACCGATCGATTCCAATACGCTGCTCTCGACTCTGAAACGAAAACTCAAATAAGGGGATTTCTAAAAACTGCAGTTTTTAGAAGTCTACTACCTTTAAGTGGCCATAATAGCTAAGACTAAGAACCGGCCTTCCTCTCACCGATTTCGGACCGGGGGGAAGGCTTTCCTTTCAGTATACGATTAAGAATTTTCTCTACATCGGCTGCAAAATCGGTCTCGATCAAGCGGTCCGGAGAGCCGATCGCCCGTTCTAAACCGGGGTCGAACTGTATAGTGCCTCGAAGCTTGTTACGAAAGCCCGCCTGCAGCTCCGACCCTACCGGCCCTTTCCCGGATTGGTCTTTCTTATCAACCGGATACGTCTCATTGACGACCACACCGCTGACCCCAACATTACTCTCTTCGAGCAGGCCCATAAGACGCTGTACCACTTTTGCCGACACAACAGAGGGAGAGGAGAGAACGACGGTCTCGCACTGAGGGATGTATTTTATAAGGTCCATCAACTCGTCCCCGATTCCCGGAGGCATGTCGATAATAAGATAATCGAGGGCCCCCCATATCGTGACAGCGAGCAGTTCGATAATACTGTTGGTAATGTCCTCCCCGCGCAGCGGAACACCGTGCTCTCCGGTAAACGGAGTAATACTCATAAACGAGAGTCCCGGTACCACCGCGACAGGCAAAATGCCGCCTTCTTCTTCGGGAAAGGACGGGGTTACACCTAAAAAGAGGTGATCGGTAGCACCGTGAAAATCGAAGTCGAGGATGCCTACCCGGTGTCCCTTCTTGGCCAAAAGGAGCGCTGAGACCACGGCCGTACTGCTCTTTCCTACCCCGCCTTTACTGCTCGTAAATGCCACGGTCCTTCCGATCCGTTTCAAACGGACGGGGATAACGGAGGTTCTCGGATCGATCATGCTTCTTCCTTTAAAACTTCGATAGTCTGAATATGGACACCTCTGCCCTTTTCGACATGAAAATCGCGGCTGTGACAGGAGGGACAGTAGATATACACGTGGGCCGTTTCCGGTAAAAAGTGTATTGCTTCCCGCTCGTCTTCGGTCAAATGGGGAAAGGCGGTAAGGTCCCATGCAAACCCGCATACGTTGCAGGCAAATGAGGCCGGTTCGATGACAGTATGGAAGTGTGTTGCGTCCCACGGTTCCTCTTCGAGAAATGTCTTGAGCCCCTCGAAGAACACCTCTTCATTGACGTTTTGAAGCTCCCCTAACGCAATGGTTACGGAGGCAAGATGTTCGGTTTCGAGTTTGGCAAGCTCCTGTTTGACGGTTTCCACCACCGCCTCTGCGAGAGCATACTCATGCATGCGGGTCTCCTTGTTACATCGTCGGTTATTGTACAGACAGTGACCGAATATGCGGACTACTCTACTGAAGCTCCTCCATTCGGTCAAGAGCACCCGCGCCGACACCCGTATCCGCTTTATGGTAGACGAATCGAAAAAAATCAAGTATTCATATCGTATATGCCGAAACGAAAAAGGATCAGGTTTACCGGAATCGTTCAGGGTGTCGGATTTCGGCCTACCGTATATAGATGTGCCGTGGAACTGGGGTTGACCGGTACCGTACAGAATAGACGTTCGGAAGTTATTGCTGAAATACAGGGTGAGAACGGTCAAATAGAACGGTTCGAACCGCTCCTCCTTAAAAAACTGCCGGCTGCAGCGCGGCTCGACACCTTTGAGCAGGAAGACATCGAACCGGTCGAGGAAGAGACGTTCGAGATCATCCCCAGCAAGACCAGTGATTATGTGTTTCCCCCCATTCCGCCGGACCTCGCCGTGTGTGAGGAGTGTAAAAAAGAGCTGTTCGACCCGAATAACAGACGGTACCTCTATCCCTTTATCACCTGCACCCAGTGCGGCCCCCGCTATTCGATCGTAGAAGACACCCCTTTCGACAGGGACACAACCTCCATGATCGATTTTCCCCAGTGTCCGGACTGCTTAGAGGAGTATACCTCGCCCGAGGACAGACGTTTCCATTCCCAAACCAATTCATGCAGCGTGTGCGGGCCATCCCTAACCCTGCTCCCCGCCGCACTGTCTGCCGCCGATACAGCAGAGAAACCGGATAACGGATCCTCAGCGGCCCGCGATGATGATCCGGTGAAGGCGGCAGTCAGGGCACTTTCAGAGGGGAAAGTAGTCGCTATTCACGGCATCGGGGGGTTCCATCTTGCAGTCGACCCCTCCTCGAAGGACGGTTTGGCTAAATTGAGAAGAGACAAAGAGCGGGAGAGAAAACCGTTTGCACTCATGGTCCGGGATGTAGAAGAGGCCGCCCGCCTCTGCGTAATGGGCGCGGAAGAGCACGTGATGCTCACCTCTCCTGAAAACCCGATTGTTATTATGCCGATGCGGAGCGACCTTCCCGTCCGCGAAACCGAATACCTCAATCAGGTCAGTGATATCGGAACGCTGGGAGTCATGGTGCCCTATACACCGCTGCATCTGCTTCTTTTCTATCATCCCGAGATTACCGTCCCTTACAGCCACCTCATTATGACAAGCGGCAATCTCAAGGGCGAGCCGATTATAACTGACCCGACCAGTGCCCGAGAAAAGCTCGCAGGTGCGGCCGATCTGATACTGACGCACAACCGCCGGATCCTGTTCCGCACCGACGATTCGGTAGTACGTATGACCTCCGCTACGGGGGTCAAAAAAGACCAAGCAGAGACCACGCGGCCTCATGGGCAGTGTCTTATCCGGCGGTCACGGGGATATGTTCCCCATATCCTCAAACTGAAAGAGCCTGCTGATACGGTAACTCTCGCTCTAGGCGGAGATCTCAAGAGCGCGCCCGCGTTTGCCTCCGGCAGTGATGTGTACCTCGCCCCCTATATCGGAGACCTCGAAGGAGCGGAGATCATCACTGCATTCGAAGAACAGATCGATAAGATTTTGGATCTCTACGGTATCGAACCGAAGCGGCTGGTCCACGATCTCCATCCCGGTTATGTCTCCACCCAATGGGCGGCAGACCTTCCAAAACACCGGTCCGGGATCAGCCGTTCTATCGAAGAGACAATAGGAGTCCAGCACCACCATGCCCATATTCTCTCGGTGATGGCGGAACACGGGCTCGATGAGGTGCTGGGACTGAGTTTTGACGGGACCGGATACGGTACGGACGGGACGATCTGGGGCGGAGAGTTTCTTTTTGCAGGCCGGTCGCGGTTTACGAGGCTTGGGCGGTTTGCTCCCTTTCTGCTCCCCGGTGGTGATGCCGCCGTGCGGAACCCCCCCCGTACCGCTTTCGCAATTCTTACAGAAACAGGAGTTCAGCCGGATACCGCCCCCGCGGCCGAGACCGATGAACCGGAGAAACGAAGCGGACTGTACGAAATTATCGAAGCGGTCGAAGCCTCAGGCCTTACCGGTGAGGAGCGGAGTCTGGTCCCGGAAATGGTAAAAAAAAGGATCAACTCGCCGGTTACATCATCGCTGGGGAGAATCTTCGATGCCGCGGCAGCCGTGTTGGGGCTGGTAGATGTCGTAGGGTACGAAGGAGAAGGGCCGATGAAACTGGAGGGGTCCGCCTGCCGGGCTGCAATGGCGGGTCGCCTCGGTTCTCTCAGGCCGGAGAGAGCGGAAGAGCTTCTGCCCCTCGAGGAGAGGTCCGGACTGTTCGAAATAGATCCGGGACCCCTTCTGTGGTATCTCGCCGAAGAGATGAAACAGACCGAACAGAAGCGAGCTCGTATCGAAGAGCTTGCCGCTCTGTTTCATCAGACAATTGCGTATGGAGCCTTAAACGGGGCGCTTACCATGCGTGACAAGACCGGAATAGAGGACATCGCCCTATCAGGAGGGGTGTTTCAAAACATCTACCTGCTCGAACTCGTTATCCCCCTCCTTGAAGAATCCGGCTTTAACGTATATACAAACAGTAAACTACCACCGGGTGATGGAGGAATCGCGGTCGGTCAGGCTTACTATAAAACCGGGTGATACTGTTTGACAAAGGAGAATATTATGTGTTTGGCAGTGCCGTTACAGATAAAAGAGATTACTGGTCCTGAATCCGCCCTCGTCTCGCAGGGAGAAACAGATATGGAGGTAAATATATCTCTGCTCGAAGGACCGAAACCGGGGGATTATGTTATCGTTCATGCCGGTTTTGCTATCGAGATTCTCGGCGACAGCGAGGCCAATGAAATTATAGAGCTCTACGATAACCTGCAAGAGAACCCGTATGAATGAAGCGCGGAGGCAGGTGGGGGGAGAAGTGCGGCAGAAAGCGCAGGCTCTCTCCTCCCTCATACACCGATATGCAGATGAGCTCGAGCAACCTGCCGTACTCATGGAGGTGTGCGGGACCCACACCGTAAATCTGAGAAAATACGGTATCCACACTATGCTGCCCGGCACTATTACGCTCATCTCCGGTCCCGGTTGTCCGGTGTGTGTAACGCCGTCCTCCTATATCGACAATGCCCTCCGTTTGATAGAAGACCATGGTGCTGCGGTGGCTACCTTTGGTGACATGGTCAAGGTCCCGGGGACCGAAGGCCGTTCCCTGTCCCAGTATATGGGAACGGAGCTGGTCAGAATTGTCTACTCTCCGGGGGAGCTTCTCGAGATTGCCGAGAACAGCAGACGGCCGGTCGTGTTTCTCGGTATCGGGTTCGAAACAACTATACCTGTTATTGCGTCCGTATTCCTCACGGCGGCTGAGCGGAAAATCGATAATCTATTTCTCTATCCCGCGTTCAAGACTGTAGCTCCCGCACTAAAAGCTCTGCTTGCCGAACAGGAACGGGGATTCAACGGGTTTCTTCTGCCGGGACACGTGTCGGTCATTATCGGTCTCGGACCGTACCGGTTTCTCGAATCGCCGGACGGTGTTCCGGGGGTCGTCATGGGATTCGAACCGTTGGATATGCTCGAAGGGATCGCCGTTTTGGTAAAACTCCTCCTCGACGGGAAACGGGAAATACACAATTGCTATACCCGTGCCGTCCGCGATGAGGGGAACAGCAAAGCACGGCAGGTAATGCACACACTGCTCGAACCGGCGGATGCACTCTGGCGGGGTTTGGGGACTATACCCGATTCGGGGCTTGCCCTCCGAGAAAAATACGCCCGCTTTGATGCTGCCGAGCAGTTTTCTCTTCCTCCGCTCTCTCCGTATGAACCGCCCGGCTGCCTCTGCGCCCAGGTCATTCAGGGAAAGGCGATACCGCCCGACTGTTCTTTGTTCGGCTCACCCTGTACCCCCGATCAGCCCGTAGGCCCCTGCATGGTGTCGTCCGAAGGTACCTGCGCCGCATATTTTCGTTACGGGGTGCCTGTTCGGGTTAATCAAAATGGCGGCACGCGCCAAAAAGGCGGTAGCTGATGGACGTTATCAGACTCGAACACGGAAGCGGGGGCAGTCTTTCCCGGGAGCTGGTCGAGGACGTCATTTACCCCCGGCTCAAAAACAGCAAGTATACCGTCCTCACCGACGGAACGGTAATACCTGTTGAGGGCACACCGGTTTTTACCACCGATACCTATGTTGTCGACCCTCCTTTTTTCCCGGGAGGAGATATCGGCACCCTCGCCGTTTTCGGCACCTGCAATGACCTCGCCGTATCGGGGGCCCGCCCCCAATATCTCTCCTTAGGCTTCATACTCGAGGAAGGATTTCCCGTCTCTGACCTCGAACGGGTTCTCGATTCGCTCTCTGCCGCTGCAGCGGAAGCTGGTGTAGCAATTGTAACCGGAGACACAAAGGTCGTCCCCAAAGGAAAAGGCGGGGGCATTTATATCAATTCATCCGGTGTGGGTATACTACAGGGTGAGACGGAGCTCGGCACACAACAAATTTCACTCGGGGACAAGATCGTTGTCTCCTCACCGGTCGGTGAACACGGAATAGCGGTCCTCGCTGCCCGCGAGAAACTCTCTGTAGCCAAAAATCTCTCCTCAGACTGCAGACCGCTCTACCCTGCATGCCGTACCCTGCTTCAGTTCGGCGGTACAGTCCGATTCATGCGGGACGCGACGCGGGGCGGGCTGGCAGCCGTGTTCAATGAAGCGGTCACCGGTCTATCGGTGGGATTCCGGGTGGAAGAAGAGGCAGTACCGGTCAAAGAAACGGTCCGTACGGTTTCGGAGATCCTCGGACTCAATCCGTTCGAAGTGGCCAATGAAGGCGTTTTAGTCGCGGTTATCGATGGGGCCCGCGCTGAAGAGATAACCGCAGAGCTTCGATCGGTTGAAGGGTGCGGAGAAGCGGCAGTTGTCGGAGAAGTAGTCGAGGAACCCGCAGGCAGGGTACTCCTTTCGACAGTTGTAGGGGGCAGCCGGATTCTCGATTTTCCCCGGGGCCTTTTGCTCCCCCGAATTTGCTGAGGGTTCCGCCTCGATAACCGTCTCGATGAAGGCCTCAAAAACTGTCTCGAGCGGCGCCTTGAAAAACGCCGTGGTAAACGCCTTTACAAGCTGAGGCTATTTCAAAATTAAGACTAATTTTGAAATAGCTACCTTAATGTAAAGTGAAGTTTTTGGTAATTTATTGTAATATAGAATAGTATTTATACTTAAGACCAAAAACTTCGAGGCTTATTGCAAAAATAGTCGATTTTTGCAATAAGCACGGATGTAAATTAGTATAAGGGGAAGAAGACGATTCTATCCCCACGATTCGCACCACTAAGGTCGGAAAAAGGAGGATACGGTGGTAAAACGGTTCAGCATTTCCCTGGATGAAAAACTGCTTGCTCATTTCGATACGATGATCACCGAAAAGGGGTATACGAACCGGTCCGAGGCGATCCGGGACCTCATACGGGACCACATGGTCGAAGAACAGTGGTCTGCGGGCGACGTAGAGACAGCCGGGGTAGTGATTATCGTCTATGATCATCATCAGATGGAACTCTCACAACGTCTCGCCGATCATCAGCATAAAGATTATACGAGTGTGGTCTCCACACTCCATATTCATCAGGATGAGCACAATTGTCTCGAGGTAATCGTGCTTCGGGGCACTGCAGAGAGAATACGGGAGATTGCCAATTCTCTCATCAGCATGCGAGGAGTGAAGCATGGGCGGTTTATCGAAACAACCACAGGGAAAGATTTCCCGTAACTACGGTTGTGCTCCGATCTTACTGTTGTTTTCGCTCATGGTATTCTTTCTGTTGGGGAGCTGCGGCTTCGGCGGAGGGACTGAGACCGAATTTACCGCAAAAAAAGGGACCCTAGATCTGCGAGAGTGGGACACTGCCGTTCTGCCAATTATTCCCCTCCACGGTGAATGGGGGTTTTTTTGGAACAGGATCTATGCCGGTGAGGTGCCGATCGGCACTGCTCCGGCCGGCACTGCTCTGACCGGTTCCGCCCCAGCCGGTGAAGAGATAGCCGGATACATTTCCGTACCGTCGACCTGGTACGCCGCTACGGTGGGAAACAGCAATCTGCCCCGTTACGGTCATGGAACCTACATCCTCGAAGTCCTTCTCCCCGAACCGGAAAAAAAAGACAGTGAGGGATATGCGGTCCGCACACCTCCGGTTGATTCCGCATTCTGCATTACGGTAAACGGAGAGAGACTTTTCTGTAACGGCACGGTCGGCGAAGAGAGAGACCAATCGGTCGTCCGTTACTATTCTCCGGGTGTAATCGATATCCCCCGGCAGAGCGGCACCTTACACATTGCCGTTTCCATGTCCAATTACCATTATCCCCGGGGCGGGATGAGAGACCCGTTTCTACTCGGGACCGGCGAAAAAGTGAGTGAGGCAACCCGCAAAGCGGTAGCGTTGGATTTTGTGCTCTTCGGAGCACTTCTGGTAATGGGTTTGTATCATGCTGTTCTGTACCTGTACCGGCGTGTCGATATCGTTCCGCTCTTCTTTGCCTTGATCTGCACGGTAATTGCAGTAAGGGTAAGTGTTACCGGCGAAGGAATTCTCTATCAGTTTTCTTCACTCTCCTGGAGGACCGGGACTGCCATAGAATACATCTCGTGGTACGCGACCGCCGGCCTGTTTGTTCTCTACATCCACGCCTTGTTTCCGAATGAGTCATCACAGAGAATCCGTAACATCATCTTGATAATCAGTATCCTGTTTTCCCTGTTTGTACTTTTTACGCCGATACAGGTGTACACCTGGACGATTTACGCTGCAAACGGTTTCACCTTTTTTGTTCTCATTTTCGTTCTTGTGGTTCTGTTCCGAGCAGCCAGGAAGAAAAGCGAACTTGCCCTGATATTTCTTGCCGGAACGGTTATTTTGGTCGCCGCGGTGGTAAATGATCTCTTTTTCGGACTGCGCCTCATCCACAGTATCTACCTCGCGCCGTTGGGGCTTTTCATATTTCTCTTTACCCAGGCGCTGCTGCTCTCTAAACGGTTCTCGGAGTCATTCACCGCTGTAGAAAACCTGTCGAATGAATTGAATGAACTCAATCTCTCACTGGAGGATAAGGTACAAAAACGGACCGAAGAGTTAGTAGAAGCGAACAGGGAGATCAGATACCTTTCTATCATCGATCCTCTCACAAACTGTTATAACCGCAGGTACATCGATACTGAACTCGACCGTGAAATCGGAAAAGTGCGCCGTTACGGCCATCTCCTCTCGATCATTCTGCTCGACCTCGACCATTTCAAAAGGGTCAATGATTCGTTCGGCCACCAGGCCGGTGATACAGTGCTGGTGAGAGTTGCGAATATCATCGATGAATTGGTCCGTGAAAACGTCGACTGGGTGGCCAGATACGGGGGAGAAGAGTTTCTCATTGTACTGCCCGAAACCGATGTCGAGGGCGCTTCCGTGTTAGCAGAGCGTATTCGGAAGATGATTGAAAAAAAGAACGTGGTGTGGGAAGAACGTACTATTCCTGTCACGGCCAGTTTCGGGGTTACCGGGATAACCCAGCACGATATGAAAAGCTCGGAGAACGGAATAAAAGCTGATTCGCTTATCAAAAAGGCGGACATTCTGCTCTATGAAGCAAAACATAAGGGGCGGAATCGGGTGAGTACCGAACAGTTTGGCTGACCCTCAGGGTTTTTCGCGATTGTTCTGTTTCGCTTTCAAATTTGTTTTCAAACTAATCTTGTGAAAATATAAAAAACCGAGTGAAATTTTTATTTTAACATCAAATTCTGTTATATATTTTGACATTTTACGCATTACTTGCTATACTAATAAAAAACGAGGTGTATTATGAGTGATTTTTTATGGCGGGAGAGTCTCGATGAGTTAGCACCCTTTGTATCTTCGCTGATTAAACAGGAAGAGGAACGGCAGAAGCGGAAGCTCATCATGATTCCTTCGGAGAGTTATGCCCCCCAGGCGGTGCGTGAAGCGCTGGGCTCCGTGTTTCAGAATGTGTATGCTGAAGGGTACCCCCGGGAACGGATGCTCGAATATCCCGAAGAACTGCTCAAGGACATGGCCCAGGACCTCATCTACTACCGCCGGTATGCAGACCGCAGGTTCTACAAAGGGGTAGATTATGTCGATATTATCGAGTCGCTTGCAGCCCGCAGGGCCGCCCAATGCTTTGCAAAACCGGGTCTTCCCGAAGAAGCGGTCCATGTAAATGTTCAGCCCTTAGCAGGATCACCGGCCAATCTGGCCGTCTTCGACGCACTGCTCGAGGAAGATGATCTGTTTATGGGGTTAGACCTGTTTCAGGGGGGACATCTCACCCACGGCAGTGAGTTCAATCAGTCCGGAAAGCGGTACAAGGTCGTCTCCTACGGGGTCGATCCGAAGACCGAGAAATTGGATTATGAGGCAATCCGCCGACTCGCTCTCGAACACCGACCCAAATTGATTATTGCCGGGTACACCGCCTATTCGTGGGCGCCGGACTGGCAAAAATTCAGGGAGATCGCCGATGAAGTGGGCGCCTACCTCATGGCTGATATTGCTCACACAGCGGGGCTGGCTATTGCCGGGGTGTATCCCGATCCGGTCGGTATAGCGGACGTCACTGTATTTACGACCCATAAAACCCTCCACGGACCTCGGGGAGCGGTCATTATCACTACAGACGAAGAACTTTCCAAGAAAATCGACAATGCCGTGTTTCCCGGCGCGCAGGGCGGACCCCATATCAATAAGATGGCGGGTCTTGCTGTGGCCTTTAAACTCGCCCAAACCGAGAAGTTCGCGGAACTTCAGAAACGGACTGTCGAGAATGCAAAAGCGCTTGCGGATGAGCTTGCGGGGCTGGGCCTTCGCGTCGTTTTCGGCGGCACGGACACTCACATCGTGCTCGTGGATGTAAGCAGTGTCGGTGCCGACCCGAAAGAAAAGAATCTCTATACTCCGGGAATACCCCTGAAGGGAGAAATTGCCGCGCGTATCCTCGATTTTGCAGGCATCGTGGTCAATAAAAATACGATCCCCGGAGATACCAAAACCGTACTGGCCAGGGGAATTCGATTGGGTACTCCCTGGGTAACTCAGCGGGGGCTGGGGCCGAGTGATATGAAACGGATCGCCTCGATCATCAACACCGTTGTAACATCTATTATCCCCTACGCTTATGAGGGCATTTCCGGCGTACAGCCGAAAGGAAGAGTTCCGTATTCCATACTTGCAAAAGCAAAGCAGGATGTAGCAGAGGTTGCCGAGAAAGCCGGTTTCGATCTGGAGGTAGAAGAAAGCGGATATCCCCATTACTGGGGATTTGCAGAAGCTCACCGAACCGGACCGGAGGAGGGCTCTGTTCCAATTTTTGCAAGACTGTACGGCTGGCGCTCGCGGGCCTTTTTACAGGAGGTGTGTACAACGAACATTCTTCCTCTCGAACCGGGAGAGAAAACCAGGACGTTAGTGCTCGACCCTGACGGCCGGGTGCTAGGAGACATTCTCTTGTGCCGGGACGAACGGGACGAGTTTAACCGGGATGTGTACTACATACGTACGGAAACAGATAATACCGAGCTTGTCTCCTGGTTCAGGGCCCTCGGTGAGGGCTATATTGTATTCGACCGGGAAGATTCGTTTCGAAAAGTGCAGGGTCCTGTCATGGTCGAAGAAAAAGCCCAGGCGGACCTGCCGGAGCGGATTCGTAAATTGATCGGAGAACGGGATGGAGAGGCCGTTTCCGCGGGTGCCGATGCTGCCGGTGTCTATGCCGATCATCCGGACCTGTTCGATCTTACTCTGCCCTATTTTGTAGGCCAGAACAGTATGGTCGGCAAGCTTGCGCCCGAAGTGCTTCCCAAATCTAAACGGAAGCAGTGGAAGTACGAGGCCGGAGAGGAAGATGAGCTCAAGCGTACCCCTCTCTATGAGGTGCATAAAAGACTAGGAGCAAAACTGGTCCCCTTTGCAGGATGGGAGATGCCGGTATGGTACAGCAGTGTAACTGAAGAGCACCAGGCAGTACGGGAGACAGCCGGACTCTTCGATGTTGCCCACATGGGAGTATTCGAAGTAAGCGGACCGATGGCCGTCGAGTTTCTCAATATTGTAACGACCAACTACGTGCACTGGCTGCAGGATTGCGAATCGTGCTACGGTTTTATGCTCGACCCTGAGGGCAGCGTCATCGATGATCTTATCATTTACTGCCGCTGTGACGGCAGCTTTCTGCTGGTGGTAAATGCGGCAAATGAACAGAAGGATTGGGAATGGCTCAACGCGGTCAATGACGGGACGGTTATCATCGATCCGGACCGCCCCTGGGTCGGTGTGCCCGAGGCAGTCACCATCCGTAATTTGAAAGACCCTTCATCGGGGAAGGATAGACTGGTAGATATAGCGCTGCAGGGCCCCCGTTCCAAACAGATCCTCAAAAGCTGCACAGATGATATAAACGTGCATAACACACTGGACAGACTCAAACGGACCGGACTCGGTTTTATCGAGATCGAGGGGATTCCTGTTGTCGCAACCAGGACCGGATATACCGGAGAGCCGCTCGGGTTTGAACTGTTCGTCCATCCTGATCAGGCAGCAAGGTTATGGGACCTGCTCATGGAAAAAGGCGGGCCGTACGGTCTGAAACCGTGCGGGCTGGCTTGCAGGGACAGTACGAGAATCGAAGCAGGACTGCCGCTCTACGGACATGAGCTGGCAGGCCCGGAGCAGTTAGGCCCGGCGGAAGCGGGTTTCGGAGGGTATGTGAAGTTCCACAAAACGTTTTTTATCGGCAGAAACGCCCGGATAGGGGATGAGCTTTCCAGAGAGCGGCAGCTCGTACGCTGGATGATCGGGAAAAGAGGTGTACGAAGACCGAACCCTGAAGATCCCGTGGTGAATAAAAACGGTGTTGTTATCGGTTCTGTGACGAGCTGTTCGATCGATGCGGAGGGCAATTATGTCGGCCTGGCAATTGTGGGTACAAAGTACACCGAACCGGAAACGGAGATCGGGATTTTTGTGCTGCCCTCGAAAAAACGGGATGAAAAAGATAAGCAGGAACTGAAACCCGGAGACCGAGTGCTGCTTCCTGTAACCGGTGTCGTGGTTGAACGGTTTATGAAGAAGGAGCAGTAGTGGGGGCCTTCTCTTTGAGCTCCCATTCTCCGTGTTCGTTCATAGAGGCCCACTTTTTGGTGCCGTCCTGCAGATAATACCAGCCCCCCACTGCTCTGCCGTTTTCAAAGGTACCCTCGTACCGCCCCCGGTAGGCAATGTAGAACGTCCCCTCCCCGTGCATCAGCCCGTTCTTCCATTCTCCGGTATATCTGTCGCCGTCGGACCAGATAAACGTTCCGGTACCGTTCATGGTATCATCCTCCCACTCCCCTTCATAGCTGTCTCCGCCCGCAGTTTTGTACAGGCCTTTGCCCTCTTTTTCACCTTCGGACCATCTTCCCTCGTAGTAATCCCCATTAGCCCAGGTATAAATGCCGATTCCGTGCATCTTTCCTTCTTTCCAGGAACCTGAATATGTATCACCGTTGGCCAGGGTGTAGGTGCCCGTACCGTGCCGTTTATCATGTTGCCACTGGCCCTTATACACATCCCCATGTTCCCAGATATAGGTTCCGAACCCGTGTTTCCGGTCTTTGTACCACTCGCCTTCGTATTGGTCTCCGTTTAGCAGTTCCATCCTGCCGTATCCGTGCCGTTTTCCGTCTTTGAGAAGTCCGGTGTACGTTCCGGTCAAAAGGCGAATTTCCCGTATCGGATTTTCTTGGGATTTGTCCCCTGTGTCGGTGCCGGTGTCGGCATCGGCCGTAGTACTACGGTTTGTTTCTCCGTTCCGTAAGGCTTTCTCTTCATCCGAAACAGGGAGGTCACCGCCGTTCTCTCCCTTCTCTCCGGGTTTCTGCATTTTATCCGGCTTGGGTATCCAGGTAAATGCTACTTCTGTTTTGGTATTCTCCTCGATGCGGGCGGTCAGCTGTTCCTCCTGCTCATCCGTATACCGGATGAGAACCTCGTAGGTACCGGGCTCGAGCTTATTTATGAGTATAGAACCGTTTTCAGGGAGAAAAAAGGTCTCTCCGGTGTCGATGGAAACCTCTCCTGCCGTAATGGTGCTGACAAAAAGACTTCCGAAAACATCCGGTTTCCTGTTTTCATCGGATATATTTTGCTCTGTAGGAGCGGATTTACCGTTCGAAGAGGGTGCAGGTTTACGTGTTTCCGTTTTTTCTGCCGTAAGACACCCGGTAAAAAGGATTGCAGCTGCTGCAGTACAAAAGAAAAGAAGAAGTAGGAGGTGTTTTTTCATGATTATAAATGATAAATAGAGATCGATACCTTTTCAAGTCCATATCTGTTCGAGGTCAGCAATAGAAAAAAAATCTGTGTATTCAGTAGACTATGTTCGTGGTTCCGTTAAAAAAATTTGAAAAAAAAAAAAGTTGTTTGATCAATAAGGAAAAACCTATTAATATGTAAATATAAAGACTAAAACTAAACCTTAGGAGAGCTGTATGAAAAAATTGTGTGTTTTTGTCTTATTGGCATTATTAACGGTCAGTGCATCCGTTTTTGCGATCGATGTCGATTCAATCGATCCTGCAGATCTTGACCTCAGCAAAGTAGATCTTTCAGACATTGAGTTTTATTTCCAGGGACCATTTGAGCTCTATATTACCAATGTCAAATATGCAGGTATGTCTTACGCTGCGATTCTCGACCACGATGGTGCCGGTAATCTGACAATTAAAGTTCCAAACCGTGTTTCAACCTATTTGAAACCGCAAGAAGTTAATTTGAGCGATATCGATGTATCGTTCAGAGACGGCAAAATCTATCTTGACAATGTAAAAGTCGAAGACTATAGCTACTCGGGATATCTTACATTTACATCGACCACCGAGATGAGGGTTGAGACAGGGTCCGTATCGGCTGAACGTCTTATGCCTTCCGACCGACCATTCACGAGCGGCGACGAGGGTGAGGTCAGAGTACTCAAAGAAAAAGTCGACAATTTAGAGAAAACGATACGGGAAAAAGAGCGTGAAATCGATCAGCTCCTCGCAAAAATGCAGCGTCTTGAAAAAGACCTCATGCGGGCCCAGACCCAGATTCCGAAAGACGAGCTGACCTATACTGTTCTATCAGGTTTTCGAGGCGGTGACGCTGCCCTCGGCAGCTGGAGCACCAGTTCTTCCCGAGCGCGGCAGACTGATTCGGGTCAAAAGTTTGCTAAGTACATCGGGTACGGACGGCAGTCGAGCAACGAATACCTGTACAGCTTCACCGGCAAAGCAACCAGTAAAGGCTGGGTCGGTTACGGCATGCATTTTCTCGCTTCCGACAGCAAAACTGCCAAAGGATACGGTTTTGGGGAATCCTACTTAGTGTGGATTACCCGGGATGAAGGGAATCTCCAGACGGACAAGACCTTTGTTCAGTTGTACAAATCGAACAGCGATGTGTGGATGGTTCAGCTTGCCAGTCAGGCTTTGGATCAGGACATCTCTGATGAACTCGACATCGAAGTGTATGTCAATAGAAGCAAAGGACAGATTATGGTGGCTGTAGATGGCAGTATCGAGCTGGTCTATGACGACATGTCCAGACTTCCTGCCGGAGATGCAGGTGCTCTGCGCACATTAGGTGCCGCCGAGTTCACAAATTTAACTGTAAAGACAAAATAATTACTCGAACCACTCGACACTTACTCCGGAAACCGCACGTGCTGCGGTTTCCGGTTTCTCTCTACTCCCTCGAAGCCGTAGAGTGCTGAAATAAGAGGATGAAACACCGCTTTACCACCACCCACCAGGTGTTTTTTAAAACGAGCACTTCCCTCCCGGAAAGAAAAAAAGAATCTATTGATCTCGTCGTTACCTCTCCTCCCTATCCGATGATAGCCATGTGGGATGACCAATTCTGCAGTATCGACCCTTCTATTCGAGACGCCTTGAGCAGAGATGACGGGATGAGGTCGTTTGAGCTGATGCATCTTCAGCTCGATGCGGTATGGGATGAATGTGCCCGTCTCCTAAAACCGGGCGGTTTTGCCTGCGTAAATATTGGTGACGCTACCCGGACCCTCGGGAAACAGTTCAGGCTCTATCCGAACCATTCCCGTATTATCGATAAATTCTTGAAATTACAGTTTACCGTACTCCCCCTGATTCTCTGGAGAAAACAGACCAATGCTCCGAATAAGTTTATGGGTTCCGGTATGCTTCCTGCGGGAGCTTATGTTACCCTGGAGCATGAATACATTCTCGTTTTTCGAAAAGGGAAGAAGAGGACCTTTACTAGTGAAAAAGAGAAGCTTTTAAGGCAGCAAAGTGCCTTTTTTTGGGAAGAACGGAACCAGTGGTTCTCCGATGTGTGGGACTTTAAAGGTACTCTGCAAGAGTTCGAAACAGCCTCTCGAAATTCACCGAGAAAGCGCACCGGCGCGTTTCCGTTCGAACTGGCGTATCGGCTTATCAATATGTATTCGCTCTATAATGATACAGTCTATGATCCTTTTTTGGGTACAGGAACGACGCTTGCCGCGAGTATTGTTTCCGGACGAAACTGTGTCGGGGTCGAACTGATGGAAGAGTTTGAACCCGTAATCGATGATACGGTTTCCCGATTTTATAATAAGGCAAACCTAATAATTACTTCGAGATTGGAGCGGCACTGTCGGTTTATCCGCGAACGGCAGCTTGCCGGAAAGAAGATCAATCATACCAACGAGATCTACCGTTTTCCTGTGGTGACCGGACAGGAGAAATCGGCACTCTTCCCGTATGTAGAGACCATTTCAAAAACCGGGAAGGGCGCATACACGGCAACCCATTTTGTGGCTTCCGAAAGAGGGTATGCGGAAGGCATCGAGCTGTCCGGTTTTACGTAGACAGAATAACCGGGAAAGATTTAGAATTGGCAATAGCCCAAAAAACTGAAAGAGAGGAACCGAAAATGGCGGACAACGGTCACTATATGCAGGAAGCGTTAAAAGAGGCACTTCACGGTGTACATCATAATCACGGCGGTCCGTTCGGTGCTGTCATTGTACGTGATGGAGAAATTATTGCCCGCGCCCACAATGAGGTAATTCACACAAACGACCCCACCGCACATGCTGAGATATTGGCTATTCGCAGGGCCTCATTAGTAGTAAACAGCTTTGATCTCCATGATTGTGTTCTCTATACGACCTGTGAACCGTGTCCTATGTGTTTTGCCGCTATCCACTGGGCTAAGATCTCAAGGGTCTACTACGGCTGTACGAGAAAGGACGCTGCGGAAATCGGTTTTGATGATGAATATATTTACGAAGTAATAAAAGGTACTGCCAAACAACCACGGGTCGAGATGCTCTGCACCTGCCATGATGAATGCAGGGCCGCATTCAGAGAATGGGAACAGAAAGAAGATAAGGTACTGTACTAAAGGTGATGTACTAACGGAAGTTCGATGGGTTTACTACTCTGGATAATACTATTTGTCATCAGCCTGGCAGTTCTCGTCAAATCGTCGGATATTTTTATTGACTCATCCGAGAAGATCGGCCTGTTTTTGGGCCTTCCCTCTTTTATTGTGGGAGTCATTATCGTTGCTTTCGGGACATCGCTGCCCGAACTGGTTTCATCAATTATTGCGGTGGTGGAAGGCTCATCTGAAATTGTGGTCGGGAATGCGTTGGGTTCGAACATCACCAACATTTTTCTCGTTTTAGGCATAACTGCAGTAATCGGAAAAGAGTTTTCAATAAACTACAATCTGATGCGTGTGGACCTCCCCTTTCTCTTGGGAAGCGCTATTCTGATTGCCTTGATGCTGCTCGACAGTGTGTTCAGTTTTACCGAGGCACTCATCTCCCTGGTTTGTCTGGGCATCTATATTTTCAACTCACTGCGGATGAAAAACGGGGAAGATGAGCAGAAACCGGAAAGGCCGAAAGTGCTTACATGGGTCCTGCTGGCTGCAAGCCCCGTATTTGTTTATCTCGGGGCCAAATATACGGTGCGTTCCGTTATTCAGATCTCTACATTGCTCGGGATCGGCAGTGAGGTGATTGCTTTGAGTGCCGTAGCACTCGGTACATCGCTTCCGGAGGTGGTCGTCTCCATAGCGGCAGCCCGACGTGGCAATCCGGAGATGTCGGTGGGGAATATCATCGGGTCCAATATCTTTAACACTTTTGCCGTCTTGGGTATCCCCGCGTTGATAGGGCCGCTTGCGATCCCTTCGAATATCCGAAGTTTCGCTATCCCTGTTTTTCTCGGTGCTACGGTACTCTGTATCCTGGTAACGATGGAACGGAAGGTCAACCGATGGGCGGGCAGTCTCTTTCTCATCTTCTATATCTTTTTCATCGGAAAGCTTTTCAATTTCTTTTAAACAAATACATTGATTCTCTTTTTTACTTCGGTCATAATAATCGGATTATAGAAGGTAGAAGGAGAACGTCTCATGAATTTTGAGTGGATGGTTTTTGTCGAGTTGGGCATCGTCTCTCTGGCCCTTCTGATAGGTACGGTTATTCGGGCTAACACCGCTTTTTTTCAACGGTTTCTCATTCCCAATTCCATCACAGGCGGCGTACTTCTTCTTCTTTTCTATACCTTCCTCGCCCCCCGGTTCGGCATGGATACGAGCTTTCTCGAGAATATGGTGTTTCATCTGTTGAACATCTCTTTCGTGGCTATGAGTCTGCGCAAATCGACGAGAACAGCGGGAAAAAAGGGGCCCGCCTATTCCACCTCGGTGGTAATTCTTTCTCAGTACGTACTGCAGGGAGTGTTGGGCTTTTCCCTCACCATCTTGCTCATTAAGACATTTATCCCTGACCTGTTTCCGACATTCGGGTTTTTCATACCTATGGGTTTCTGTCTCGGACCGGGACAGGCATTCGCAATCGGTTCAAAATGGGAAGCTCCGGTGTATGGATTCGAAGGGTCCGGTTCCGTGGGGCTCACCTTTGCAGCAATCGGATTTTTCTGGGCCATTTTCGGAGGTATGGTTCTGGTCAACATCGCCATAAGAAAGGGGTGGGTCAAGCGGCCCGGAGATATCACCGGACAGACGCCCGGAAACCGCAGCGGGCTGTATAAGCGGGGCGACCAGATCCCCATCGGTGCCCATCTGACCACCCAGAGTGAAGCGATAGAATCCTTTTCATTCAATTTTGCCATCGTCCTGGTGGTGTATCTGATAACATACCTATTTCTCGAGCTTGTAACGTTTCTCCTCTCTTTTACAGGCCCACTGGGTGCCGGCCTGGCGGAAAGTCTCTGGGGGATCTCGTTTATCTTTGCGGCCCTCTTCGGGTTGGGTACGAAAAAGCTGCTCATCGCTCTCAATCAGGACCATGTTTTGGAAACGGGAACGTTGACAAGGACTGCCGGGTTCTCGGTGGATTTTATGGTCGCGGCTTCTATCGGAGCAATATCGGTGGCAGTCGTCGCCCAGTACTGGGTTCCTATTCTGATTATGGGAGTCGTTGCCGGTTTTTTTATCATGGTGACCCTCCTCTGGATGAGTTCCCGTATCTTTTTCGATTTTAAGTTCGAGCGGACGATACTTCTCTATGGTGCTTTGACGGGAACACTCCCCTCCGGCCTCACTCTCCTTCGGGTGGTGGACCCGGAGTTCAGGACACCTGCCGCTTCTGATTATATCCCCGCGGCGGGTTTGATGTTCGTGTTTGCCATTCCCTACATTCTGATGGTGGACCTGCCTGCGTACGGCTATCGTTACGGCGAGCCGATCTACTATTGGATTACTGCAGCCATTTTTGCGGCGTATCTGGCCTATGTCGGAATAGCTTTTTTCATCATAACCAAGGGACGGAGGAAATCACCCCATCTGTGGCGACGGTAATTAAATTCAAGGCTCTTTACGGACCGGGTTGCGCAGTGTTCCGATCCCTTCGATTTCGACTTCGACAGTATCTCCATCTGCGATGGGACCTA
>CAZKZZ010000006.1:38556-46825 GCA_964557375.1 uncultured Spirochaetales bacterium
GTTCCGATCCCTTCGATTTCGACTTCGACAGTATCTCCATCTGCGATGGGACCTATTCCTGCAGGCGTCCCTGTCAAAATGATGTCGCCCTCTTCGAGAACAAAGTTTTTTGAAACAAACGCGATAATCTCACGGATACCGAAGATCATAAACGAGGTGTTGGAGTGCTGGACCTCCTTTCCGTTGAGCCTGGTAATGATCTCGACTTTCTGAGGGTCCCATCTGTTCGGTTCCCCGGGTTCCGTGTGAAACGCGGTTTTGTCGGCGGGCATAACGGCCGGACCGATCGGCCCGAAGGTGTCGAGAGACTTTCCCCGAAACCATCCGGACTTGTCTCCCCGTTGAAAATTCCGCTGGGTCACATCGTTCATACAGGTAAACCCGAAAATCATTCGATGGGCTTCTTCCGGAGCAACAGCCTTGCACCGTCTCCCGATCAATAGCGCAAGCTCCCCCTCATAATCGATTCTCGGATCTTCGAATTGATACTCATCGATAAACGCGGGAAGAATGATCGGATCTCCCGGACCGATGAGCACGTTTGGTGTTTTGGGAAAGAGGACCGGTTCTTCAGGGACATCAGTGCTGAACCCTTTTACTTTTACGGTTTCACTCTCCGCGATATGGTCTCTATAGTTGAGACCGAGCGCGATGATTTTTGAAGGTCTTACCGTATACTCTCTTTCTGTTCCGATGATTGGTAGGGTTATCATAATCTATGAATAAACCGTTTAAACCAGGTTGTGTCAAGGGAGAGGACCAGTCCGATGATACTCCCGGAGAAGGTAAGCCCGAGGAGTACGAACACAAATTCAGTAAGCGGGCCGACTACGAGAAGGATCTGCCTGGAAAATGAAATACTCGAGCCGAAAAAAATGAGAAGGAGCAGATTGTAGAGTGTAAGCGCGGTCCAAAGGGTCGCCTTTCGGGCGAATCGGTTCTCCCTCCCGGTCATCTCCATTACCCTGTCTGCAACACCTCCCTTTTCGAGAAATACCCGCACCTTTTCCGCATCAGGACCGGGAAATTCGATGTGTGAAAGGATTGTCTCTAGTTCTCTATTCGTTCTTATATCCATTATTATTTTCTCCTCTCTTAAAGGGTGAATACAGGCTGAGTCGTTTTAAACCGCTGCTTATCAGCTCTTTTGCCCTTCGAATATGTGATTTGATCGTATTGACCGGAATTTCAGTTATTTCGGCTATTTCCGGGTAGCTCAATCCGTCAAAATAGTGCATCTTGATCACGATATGGTACGATTCGGGGAGTGATGATACGAGCTTCTGGATGATATTCTGTGTCTCGTGCTCAATGGCGGAAGATTCCGGATTAATGGAGGAGTCCTCGATCTCCCCATGTGCTTCGAGAGGACTCAAATTGAAACGCTTTACCCTGTACGTATTTACGGCAAGGTTAAAGGCGAGTTTGTACAGCCATCCGGAGAAGGGAACATCCCCTTTGAACGTCTTCAGCTTGTCGAATGCCCTGATAAAAACATCCTGCGAAAAATCTTCCGCGTCTTCCGTGTTGCGAAAAAACTTGAGCCCGAGATAGTAAATCTTCCCCTGGTGTCGTTCGATCAACGCCCGAAATGAGGTGTGGTCACCACGTAGAACTTCTTTTACCAGGCTATTATCGTTCTTGTTGTTCACGTTCTCGATCGCGTTTTTTCTTTATCACAATGAAATAAGTGATGATGCCGAGACCGGAAGTAGTGGGAATGATACCGCCCAGTAATGATGCGTCGAGTCCGTTATAGATGAGAAAAAATAAAAAGAGTCCCACACCGACAAAAAGCGCGACGATCCCGACGAGCAGCAGTTTTTCATCCAGATATGTCGGTTTCGGTTCACCCCCTTTTTCGATGATGGTTTTATTCTTTTTATATTCCCAGAGAAAAAAGAAGAATGAAAGAAGGCCGAAGACGACGACCGCGATGAGCGGAAGAATGGCTATCATCAGTTGAGACGCTGGTGTTAATCCGGTAGGGGCAGTTTGTAACAGCATATAGTACGTTCCTCGTTTTTAACAAACGACCAGTAAATCCGCCGTTTGGTTGCAAAAAACTACCATGACTTTCCTGAAAAAAGGGATTTTTTCAGGAAAGTTAAGGAGTTTTGGCTAAATTAGCCAAAACTCCACTTCTGTTTAAAGTTGTCTTCTGCAAAAACTTTAGATTTTGCAGAAGACTCTATCATATTTTTTGATTTTTCTGCAACCTTTCAGTATCTTAACTGTCGTATAGAAAAAAGAATGAATAGAGGATACTTATGATCAAAAACATACTATTGGTAGAACCAAAATCTCCGGATTTCAACATATTTTCGCTTTTCAAGATCCCCAGGCTCGGGGTCGCGATACTTGGTACGCTGGCCGAAAAGGCTGGATACAACGTCAAAATCGTCTATGGCGAGGCCGTGGCACTCAAACAGGAGCATATTCTGTGGGCCGATCTGGTAGGCTTTTCTATGATTACCTCTACAGCTCCGGAGGGATACCGGCTTGCGAGGATGGTCAGAGCGCTGGATGAAAAACACGGGGTAAATCGGCCGATCGTCTTCGGCGGGGTCCATGTTACGTTTAAACCGGAAGAGGCCCTGTTAGAGGGTGATTACGTATTTCGGGGAGAAGCTGACAAAACATTTGTTCCTTTCTTAGAGCAGTTGAACAACGGAGGGGACGTTACCGACATTCCCGGTATTAGTTTTCGAAGAGGTGAGCAGATCGTGCATAATCCTCTGCCGGAAGAGCGTACAAGCATGGAAGAAGTCCCTACTCCCAATTGGAGTCTGTTTCTCGATTATACGCCCACGATAGGGATCGCCATGACATCACGGGGCTGCCCCTACGACTGCAGTTTCTGTTCGGTGACCCCGATGTTCGGAAAGAGGTACAGAAAGCGTCCTATCGACTTAATTATAGAGGATTTGGCTTCCGTAAAGACGAAAAGCGTATTCTTCTACGATGATCACTTTACAGCCGACAAAAAGCGGACCAAAGAGCTTTTGCGGAGAATTATCGAAGAGCGGGGAAAGCGTCACCACGTACAAACCTTTTCCGCGCAGGTGAGGTCCGATATCGCGAAAGACTCGGAGCTGCTCGACCTCATGGCTGAAGCAGGATTCAAAACCCTTTTTATCGGGCTCGAATCGGTCAATCCGGAAAGTCTCAAACTGTACAACAAGGCGCAAAAGGTCGAAGACATCATCTACTCGATAGAGGAAATCCATAAGAGAAAGATGAAAATTCACGGCATGTTCGTATTCGGCTCGGATGCCGATAAAATGGAAACATTTACTGAGACGGTCCGTTTTGCAAAGAAAAGTGCTATTGAGACCGTCCAGTTTCTCATTCTCACTCCGCTTCCCGGGTCCAGGCATTATGAGGCGTTGGAACAGGAAAAACGGATTCTCTCCAGCGACTGGTCTCGATATGATGCCTTTAATGCCGTATATCTTCCTAAAAATCTCTCTCCTTATGAACTGCAGAAGGGTATGCTGCGGGCGATGAAGCGGTTCTACTCGCCGTTGAATATGCTTCGATGGCTGCTGCGCGGTAAGACCGGAGTTTTTGTTTTCCAGATGTATGGGTATATTACACTGCGGTTGTGGATCTGGAACAATAGGAGGGCGTTGAAGAGAATGAAGCGGGACAGCAGAGAGATTTTTCTCCCCGAAATAATGCGTGCTCCCTGTCTGCACTCGTAGAAGCTCTCGGGGGTCAAACCATAAAAAAAAATGCACATGAGCATGGGGTCACCCATGCTCATGTGCAGAAATAATTTTACATAAACTTTTTTAAATAGAAGTGGAGTTTTGGCTAAGAGTTTACTGTGTATTAAAGTAAATACTGCTAATTTGCCAAAACTCCTTAACTTTCCTGAAAAAATACTTTTTTTCAGGAAAGTCATATATATATATATAAAAACTCAATTGTTTTTCATTTTTTTCAGCCGCTTTACAGTTTCTAACATCTGTTCGAACTCCGTAGCTTTATGAAAAAAAAAGTCTGCTCCAGCTTCCATGCACGCTCTTTTATATTGCGGATATGGATAATGGGTAAACATTATGACCGTAGAATCGATGTGGTGTTCGCGGATTGATTTGAGAACATCGATTCCATTCCCTCCGATCATTTTAATGTCCAAGATCACAACATCCGGATGGCCTGTCTCGACCTGAGAGAGGGTATCGATAACATTCATAGATTTACCAATGATAGATACTCCCTCAATCTCAGAAAGCATCGTTTCCAGCCGCTCACGCATAAGAGCGGAGTCATCCGCGATTAACACCGTCATGTGTAGTTTAATGTTAATTGATTCGCGGAGTGAAAGAAATCAGACGAACACTGATTTTTGTGTAGGACAAATGCCTACAAACCCTGGATACCGGTTATATGAGATTTCTCGAGAGAGCGTAATGGATGATGCGGGCGTTGTTTTCGAGATGCAGTTTTTCGAGAATCCGGGTACGATAGGTACTAACGGTTTTAACACTCAAATTGAGTACTTCCGCAATTTCGGTAACGGTTTTTCCGGAGGCGATATGGAGCATTACCTGATATTCACGGTTAGACAATTTGTCATGAAGATTCTCATTGTTTTCGACACCTTCTTGTAGAAGCTGGTCGGCGACGACGGATGTAATATATTTGCTTCCGGAGGTGATTTTGCGTATCGCCGTTACCAGTTCTTCAGGGGCGCTTGCTTTATTGAGGTAACCCGAGGCCCCGTTTTTCATGACCCGCAGAGCGTATTGGTCTTCCGGATGGATACTGAGAACGAGAACAGGAAGATCAGGAAACTCGAATTTGATTTCTCTCAATACATCGATACCGCTTTTCCCGGGCATCGAAATATCGAGTATGACGACGTTATAACTATTTTTGCGAATAAGAGGGAGTACCTGTTCCCCGCTGTTTGCTTCATCGATCCGGTTGATGCCGAGATCATCAGTGAGAATCTGTTTCAGTCCTCTCCGTATTATTTCATGGTCATCTGCAATTAAAGCTCTCATTCTCTGCTCGCCTGCTCCGGCAGCGGTACTACTGCATGTACCGTAGTGCCCTTCCCGAGATTACGCCGTATCAGTACATCACCTCCATATGAGAGGGCCCGCTCCTTCATTCCTATTAATCCGAAAGATTGGCTTCCGGTAATCTTTGATTGCTCAATACCTACGCCGTTGTCACTCACCTCGAGAACGAGCGATCCATCTTCCACTCTCAAGGATACCGTAATAGAAGAGGCTTGTGCATGTCTGGCTACATTGGTAAGTGCCTCCTGAAAAATACGAAACATGGTCGTTGCAAACTTCTTGTCCAGTTCCTTTCCGTTTAAATCGAGGTCCAGTATATATGCTGTTCCTGTCCGTTTTGCAAACTCTTCCGTTTCCCACTCGATTGCAGCGGAGAGATTCAAATCATCCAGTAGTACCGGGCGAAGCTGGGTCATCAGCTTTTGGACCGCCGAAACGTTCTGATCGATGAGCTCGAGCATCCCTTCGGTTTTTTGTTTCATCTTCTGATATAATTCGTCCTGTTCGGGAAGGTGTTTACTGAGCCAATAGAGGTCCATTTTCAGCGCGGTAAGCCCCTGGCCGAGTTCATCATGAATTTCACGCGAAATCATGGTTCGCTCCTCTTCCCGTACACTCTGTAGATGAGAAGCAAGGTTCCGCAAATTTTCCTGAGCTCTCATGTGGTCCGTTACGTCCCGGGCTATCTCGATCACACCCTCTATATGGCCGTCTGCCCTGACCAGCGGCACACCGATACTCTCCCAAAGTGTTTCGCCGCGCGTTCCGTCTATTTCAGCAAAGTAAATACTTCCTTTATTGACTGTACCGGTTTCCAGTGCCTTTATTGACGGGCAATCTGCACACGGTTCGTCACGGTCGAAATACGCCTTGTAACAGCGCATACCGAGAGCATTGTTGTTTATCTCCAGCGCTTTCCGGTTTGCCCATGTGATAACAAGGTTGTCGTTTAAAGAGAAAATCATATCGGGCAGACTGTCCAGGATGTCTCGAAGCTGCTCTTCACGTTCACCGACAGTCTCGACTGCCTCGAGACGGGTGAGGTATTTGCTGAGTTTGTCGGCAAAGCCGGCGATCAGTTCTTTTTCGAACTTATCATAAAAAGTGAACTCTCCGCTTTCAGTATATAATGCCAGCGCTCCGCGTTCCTTTCCTCCGATAATAAGCGGTACTGTGTGTGATTGGACCATTTTCTCCGGTTGGAAGGATGTGTTCATATACACATCGTCATCGACGGTAAGAGCGGCAAACACTTTGTCCGGTTCATGCAGGCTCGCTGGAAGAACTTCCCGGATAAAGATATCGAGCACTTCTCTCCGGTCTTTGTTGCTGTCCGCTAATGTATTCAGTGCGTACAGGCCGTGAAGTTCGGAAATACGTTCTTTGAGCTCCTGTTCGGTCTGGTTTTTATTTGGATCCTTCGAGGTCATGTAACGAAGATAAGCATATCAGAATTTTTTGCTAGATACAATTGTGAGAAATTCATTAAAAGGATTGTCAATTCCGTTTGTGAGCGTTATATTATGTTAACGATCGTTCGGTAACAAACTCTCAGGGGTAATGTATGGCTTTATCTCAAAGCGAAATTATCACCACTGCTTTTCGGGAGTGGGGTAAGAGCAATTTCACAAACACCAGTCTCTCCTCTCTTTCCTCTTCTCTTGGTGTTACCAAAGCAGCAATGTACCGTCATTTCGGTAATAAAGATGAGCTTTTAGAAGGAATGCGTCAGACCGTACTGAGAGAGTTTTACAGACTGGCCGAACAATTTTGTGATCAAGGTCCCTACGGGTCTCTTGGGGAGCTGATTGATGCCTATCTCTCCGTGTTTTTTCTCTATTACCTGAAGAACCCGTATCATTTTCAGTTTTTTCTTCAGTACGTTGGTAAACAGGAAGAACTCCTCGACGGCGAGTTTAAACGGCACGCTAACCAAATTAAATCATTTTTTGTACCCCTTCTAAACGGGAACACTCACTCCGATCGGCCCGGCCATGAAACAGATGTTATGTTCGATTATGTCCGGACTTCTCTCATTTTCTGGATTTCGCTTGTAATCCATCATGGAGGCCGGGTAACCAAAGAAAGGGCGGAAGAGCTGCGGAACAATCTTGCAGAGTTTATTCTACACGGCATCCGGAGGGAAGAGCGGTTTAATATCACGGACTGGTCTTCCTTTGTGTCGGGGTGCAAGGTGAGTGAGACGGAGATGCTCCCGCCGGACCGTATCTTTGCTGCTATTGCGGAAAATGTTGCGGAACACGGATTATGGCAGACAACGGTCGAACAGATAGCCGGTTCCCTGGGGATGAGTAAAAGCAGTCTCTATTTCTATTTTAAAAACAAGAAAGCGATGATCACTGCGATGCTCAGACGTGAACATAAACAGTTGATGTCTATATTCAAGAGTAAAGAAAACCAGTATGCCGAAATCGAAGAGAAACTCGGCTGCTATGCGATTATCGTTGCTTCTTACCTTCTCCAGAAGCCGTCGATACTTATTACATTCAATTGGCTTCGTATCCAGGGCATCGAAATAGAAATGAAAAAGCCGGATTTGAGTAAATTGGAAAAAGATTACGCTTTTTTAGTGGACTTGGTAGAAAACGCAGAGAAAGAGCTGCACGGACTGCGGACATTCGAACTGGTGAGTCTGCTAAACATGTCCATCGTCCGACAGGTCATGATCGATTTTCGTTCCGGACTGTCCCGGAACCGGATATATAACCGAATACATTCGTTATTGAAGTGTTTTCATAACGGAATTGAAAGGAGAACGTGATGAAAAAACGATATTTTATGGTGATTACACTGCTCCTGATATCTGCAGCTGTACGTGTTACCGCGATTTATGCGGAGGGTGCCCAGGAACCGGACCCCGAAAAACAGCAGCGGATAGAAGAACAGCGTGAGAAAAAGACGCGAATCGAAATCGAGAGGGTCGAAACCAAAACACGACCTGAACGTCCCACCGACGCTTTGATCGATGACGGCTCGCTTAGCCTCGATGTCGAAGGGGTTGTTGATTTTGCCCTCGCTAATAATTTAGGCATTATCTCGGAAAAACTGGCCCTCTCCATCAAAAAGAGGGCCAGGAATACGGTGTTCAACAAGTTCTACCCCACCGCCCAGGTAAGCGGTACCCTCTCCAGGATGCACGAAGAGCCCGACGATGTCGAGTTTCTCGCCCCGGTGGACCCTGAAGATATGGAAGATTCCGGGTTGTACGA
>CAZKZZ010000006.1:46925-61431 GCA_964557375.1 uncultured Spirochaetales bacterium
GACCACACCTGGAACGTGGGTGCCAAGCTGGATTTCAGCCTCACTCTTTCCGCAGCGCTCTTTTTCGGGATAAAAGCCACGGTGCTCGACTACGAGTCCGGCCGGTTGAGCCTGGAGACTACACGGAAAAAACTTGCCAGGGACGTAAAGAAACAGTTTTACAACTTACTCCTCATGGAAGAAAACATCGCACTCATGGAGAGAAAAATCGAAACGGCCAGGGACCGGTACGAACAGGCCGGAGTAAACTACGAAAACGGGCTCGTTTCCGAATACTCCATGCTCAGTGCTCAGGTGGCCCTGGAAAACCTGAAACCGAGCCTGGAAAGCATGAGAACGGGCTACCGATCCGCCCTGCTCGGTTTTAAACACCAGCTCGGGATGCCGCTCGGCACGAAACTGACGCTGAAGGGTGAAATCGAACCGGAAACGCTCGACCTGGAGGCGGACGCATTGATGGACGGGTACATTGCGAACCGGCTAGACATCCAGTCTCTGGTAAAACAGATCGAGATGATCCGAAATTCCAGAGACGCTACCATTGCCCAGATGACCCCGAGTGTGACCTTTCTTCTCAACTTCGATACCAATTTTATGAATGATCCGTTCGAAGATGACTGGTTCGAAGATGTGGAAGAAGATTGGGTTCAGCGTAACGGTATGTTCGCTGTTACCCTGGCCCTCTCTTTAGACCAGCTTCTTCCGTTCTCTCAGAGCTGGGTAAGTATTGCCGATTCGAAGGACAGCATAAGACAGATGCAGACTAACCTTTCTCAGGCGATCCGCGGTGCTGAGATGGAGATCGCGAATATCATTATGAACCTGGAAAAATCGGCGGAGTCCATCGAAACGCTCAAGATGAATGTACAGCTTGCAGAGCGTGCCTACAATATGGCTGAAGAGGCGTACAACGCGGGTACGAGAGAGCTCTTGGAAGTCAAAGAGGCCGAAGATGAGCTCAACAACGCGCGGATCAAGGTGCTCGAAGAAAAGTACAGCTATACGACCGGTCTGCTCGACTTAGAATACGCGCTCAATACAACTATGGAAGAAATAAGGGATAGGTATTATGAATAGAAAGATATATATAACAGGAGCCCTCCTCCTTGCACTTGCCGTGTTATTCGGCGGATGCGAAAAATTAAGAGAACGTCTGCCTGAAGGGATGGCCCCGCCGGGAGGACCAGGTGCTGAAGCAGGTCAAGCCGAGGAAGAAGAGACGGTATTTGCTGTCAATACCACCGCAGCGGTAGAGGGCGAGATTATCGATTATATCGAACTGACCGGAGAGGTAATTACTCGTGCCAACGTGGACGTGTATGCCGACACGGTCGGAAAGCTCTCCAAACTGACCATCGATGTCGGATCGTGGGTCGAAAAGGACCAGGTAATAGGGGAGGTGGACCCCTCGAAACCGGGCATGAAGTTCGTCCCCTCGCCGGTCAAATCCCCCATCTCGGGGACTGTTATCGAGATACCGGTCGAGATCGGCTCGACCATTACCCAATCGGTACCGGTGGCGAGGGTCAGCCGCACCAGCGAAAAACAGGTCCGCACCTTTGTACCCGAGAAATACATCTCCAAAATGCAGTACGGGCTCAACGCAGTACTCCGTTTTGCAGCCTACCCGGAGGAACGGTTTACGGCACGGCTTGCAGAAATGAGCCCTGTTGTCGACCCCCAATCGAGAACGCTGGAAATCAAACTCAATTTTACCCGTAATTATCCGGGAATAAAACCGGGGATGTTCACCGAACTGAAAATAATAACCGAGGAAAAATCCGGTATTGTAAAGGTGCCGATCGACTGCCTCGTAAAACGATATGGAGAATATTCAGTTTTTGTCGTAACCGAAGAAGGAAGGGTGGAACAGCGTACGATAAAACCCGGCATCCAGATAGACAATAAAGTTGAAGTTGTCGAGGGGTTAGCCCCCGGCGATAAGGTGGTAATCCGGGGCCAAACCTTGTTGGAAGATGGTGCAAAAGTGCGGGTAATCGACGAAGTTGAACCGCTTGCAGCCGAAGATACGGTCAGTTAGTGGAGTGCTTATATGAGTTTACCTAAGACAGTAGTTAATCGTCCCACAACGGTAGCAATCATTTTTATCATCCTCATCGGGCTCGGGCTGTATTCCGCTTCGGACCTGTCAATTGACCTGTATCCGGAAATAGATCCTCCGATCCTGGTCATCTTTACCGATTATCCGGGGGCAGGCCCGGAGGAAGTCGAGAAATCTGTTACCCGCCCACTCGAAGGTGTCTTGAGTAACGTGGGTAATATCGAGAGTATCACTTCGACCTCTTCCGAAGGCTCGAGCCAGGTCATGATCGAGTTTACCTGGGGTACGGAGATGGCGGAGGCGTCGAATGACGTACGGGACAAACTGGAGTTTGCAAAAGGATACCTTCCCGACGAGGCGGAATCCCCCCAGATTTTCAAATTTGACCCGGCCATGCTTCCTATTCTCAATCTGGTTATAACCGGAAACCGAACACCGGAAGAGCTGCGGGAGATCGCTGAAAAAATCGTACAGCCGCGGCTCGAACAGGTCGAAGGGGTCGCCATGGCAAGCGTTTCCGGCGGAAGAGAGAGGGTAATCAGAGTTGAGATTCCCCATGACCGGCTTGCCGCTTATGATTTGACCCTGAACCAGATAGCGAACATGATGCGGGGACAGAACGTTCAAATCAGTGCGGGCAGTATCACCGAGGGGACCAAAACCTATCTAGTCCGTACTTCCGGTGAATACCAGAATATCGAGCAGATAAAAAATACGGTCATCGCCTACAAAGGTGCACCGCCGTCACAGCGTAATCCGGAGAGCAGTTTGAAAACGGTCCGGCTGCGGGATGTCGCCCAGGTGTACGACGGGTACCGGGAGGAGCAGAGCAACGTTATCATCAACGGAGAGCCGGGAGTGTATCTCACCATTCAGAAGCAGAGCGGGACCAACTCGGTAAAAACGGCGGACAACGTTATTGCCAGGCTCGATAAAATCAATCAGGAAGTACCCTTAGGGACCAAAGTATCGGTTATCTCCGATACGACAAAAATAATACGGGCCTCTCTCAACCAGGTCTCCTCTTCCGCTATTCTGGGCGGGTTGTTCGCGGTTATCGTCCTGTTCGTATTTTTACGCAGCTTGAAGAGTACTATCATAGTCGGACTGTCGATCCCCATCTCCATCGTCATCACGCTGATGTTCATGCACTTTTTCGACCTTACCCTCAATATGATGACCTTAGCAGGGCTTGCACTCGGGGTGGGTATGCTCGTGGACAACTCCATCGTTATTCTCGAAAACATATTCAGGTACCGGGAAAAGGGAGCAAAGCTGACCGCTTCCGCAATTTTAGGGTCCCAGGAGATGCTCAACGCGATCATGGCATCGACCCTTACCACACTATCCGTATTTGCTCCTCTGGTGATGTTCAAGAACCAGCTCGATATGATCGGAGAGATGGTAAGCGGGCTGGCGTTTACCGTGGTCATTGCCCTCGTCTCTTCCCTGGTCGTTGCTATCTTTCTGGTTCCGGTCCTTTCGAGCAGGTACCTCCCCATTGCTTCGCGTAAACAGCGTCCGCTGCGGGGACCGGTAAAGTATCTGGATAAGGCACTGGAATGGTTTTTCAACGGGTTGGATACGATCTACAAGGCAATTCTCAGGTTCGTATTGAGAATTCGGTGGCTCGTGGTGTTTCTCATGATTGTCCTCCTTTTCGGCAGTTTGCTCTTTATCCCTGTAGCGGGGTTCGAGCTCATGCCCACTATGGGTGAGGATTCGGTAACGGTACAGGTCGAACTTCCCATCGGGACCAAACTGGATGTGACCAAGCAGGTGATGCGGCAGCTCGAAACACTCGTAAAGAAAGAGATAAACGGGTATGAGAATATCATCGTTACCGCGGGGGAGCGGGGCTTTTTCGGATTCTTGGGGGCAAGTATGTCCAATAGAGGGAACCTCACCGTTACCCTCCCTCCCTTCGAAGAACGCATTGACAGCTCCGAGACGGTAAAACAGAAATTGAGGGAACATTTTGATGATTTTCCTGCGGCGGTCTTCTCTTTCTCCGGCGGGGGCATGGGTTTTTCCACCAATCCGGTGGACATTCTGGTCAAGTCCAACGATCTGGAAAAGGGCAAGCAAACAGCTACGATAATCAAGCGGCTCATTGAGGACCATGTTCCCCAGGTAACCGAACCCTCGGTCGATCTTCAGGAAGGACGCCCCCAGGCTGAGATCTTTATCGACCGGGACAAGGCGTACTCTTTGGGTCTGGACATCTACTCCATCGGACAGGAGATAAAGGCCAACATTGACGGCATCACCGCCTCGAAATTCCGGGAGGGCGGCTCCGAATACGATATTCTGGTAATTGTCGGAGAAGAGGACAGGGACGAGATTCCCGATATCAATAAAATCTTTGTGGTAAACAATATGGGAGACCGGATCCCCCTCGCCAGCATTGCTTCGGTTGAAAAAACGACCGGTCCCATCAGCATCTCGAGGGAAAACCAGACGAGGGTCATCCACGTAACCGGAGGGGTACGTCCCGGTACTTCCATTGATCAGGTCGAGATCGAAGTACGGAATCTTATCACTTCCGAAATACCGGCGGATGAGGACGTGGTCATCGAGTTTTCCGGTGATTATTCCGACCTCATGACCTATGGAAAGAATTTTATCATCATCATCCTGATTTCGGTATTCCTCGTCTTCGGAGTCATGGCCAGCCAGTTCGAATCGTTCCTCGACCCGTTTATCATCTTTTTCACCATGCCGCTGCTGCTGATCGGGGTCATCGCAATGAACGTGCTCACCGGAGAGATGTTCTCTCTGTTTACGGCGGTCGGTCTTGTTATGCTGGTTGGAATCGTTGTCAACAACGGGATTGTACTCGTGGATTATACCAACCTGATGCGTAAGCGCGGATTGTCCATCAATGAAGCGTGTATCGAAGCGGGAGGGAACAGGCTGCGGCCCATTCTCATGACGACCCTCACCACCATCCTTGCCCTCATTCCTATGTCTTTCTTTCAGGGAGAAGGGGCTGAGCTGGTACAGCCGATCGGGAAAACAGTTATCGGGGGGCTTGCAGTCAATACCGTCCTCACCTTGGTTTTCGTTCCTGTGGTTTACTCGCTCTTAAACGGTTTAGCTGATCGAAGGAAGAAACGAAGAGAAGAACGGCGGATAAGACGAATGGAAGCTGAAAAGAAACGGGTATTGGAGAGGAGAACAGATGAAACGACTTGAAGTTATTGGTAACCGTTCAATCGAAGAGGACATGTTCGACATATTCAAACGGTACGATATTGTCCATTCTTATACAAAACTGCCCGTGGTGCATGGGGTCGGTAATTCCGGCCCCCGCATGGGCGACCACGTGTGGCCCGAGGAAAACTTCATCCTCATTATCTACTGTGAAGATGAGGAGGCGAGAAAGGTCAGACAGGCGATTGAAGACCTGAAGCTTTTTTTCAAAGATGAGGGAATCAAACTCTTCGAAATGTCCTGCAGTATGCTGGAGTAGCCGGACTGATGCAGCCCGGCTGATACGGTCCGGCAGGGGAGCGGGCAGTGCCTTACCGCACCTGCCGGCCGTCACTGCCCGCTCTGCTTTGCGATCTACTTCCCGCTCGAAAGCTGCTCCATTTGCAGGGGGATCTTCCTGACATTGGTCCCGTCTTCGTTCATCATAAACAGTTCGAACTGGCCGTCTCTGTCGGAAACGAAGACGATCGTCTCTCCGTCAGGCGACCACACCGGATTGATATCGGTAGCGCTGTTGTCTGTAAGTTTCTGTAGTCCTGTCCCGTCCGGTTTAACGAGATAAATTTCCGCGTCCCCGTCATGGTTCGAGACGAAGGTCAGCAGGTCTTTTTCAGGGTGGAAAAGCGGGTTCGTAATGAATACCTGCTGCTGCCGTCCTCCTGCTGCCATACCCGGGAAACAGCCTGCAAGGAGAAGAGTCACAGCGGCTATGCTGATTACCGTTATTACAGTGCGTGCCCGTACGGCTTTCATATACGTTTTCATGAGAGCTCCTTTTTCAAATGATTGATGAGTCTACTGAAAAAATACCTTTTTTCAGGAAAGTCATTGATCGTCTCCACAGCCTACACAATGTTGAGGAAATGGTCAAAGGGACCGGGCATTGACTTTTCACCGAATCATCCTTATGTTGGATGCATGTTAGTAAAAAGACCCACAATCCTCATTCTTTCCGTAATAGTGATGTTCTGCCTTCTCCCTGCTTCGGTAACGGCGAGAGGCAGAAAGGAAAAAAAAGAAAACAGCGTCGCCCGGGTAAACGGGGAATATATTTCTCAACAGAGATACGATCTCTTGGCTGATCAGAAAAAGCAGCAGTACGGACTTCAGGGCACCGAGTTGAACGAAGAACAGCAAAATATGCTGAAAGAAGAAGTAATGAACGACTTGGTTACCGAAGAAATTCTTTTTCAGGAAGCGCAGCGGCTCGATATCACCGCGGAAAAAAAAGAGATAAACGCACAGCTGGATGCTTTGAAGCAGCGGTATCAGGATGAGAACAGCTTCAAAGAAGCAATCGCCCAGAACGGCTTTACCGAGAAGGCCTTCAAACAGTACATCGAGCGCAATATCACCATTCAGAAACTGTTGGAGCAGGAAGTAGGCAGTAACATAACCATAGAAGATTCGGAGATGAAGTCCTTCTACGCCGATAATCCCTCCTATTTCGAAGTTCCTGAACAGATCGAAGCGCGCCACATCCTTGTCTCGACCGAAGGGTTGGAAGGCGAGGGTGCAAAAGAAGAGGCCCGCTCGAGGGCAGAGAGCATTCGCCGGGAATTGTTAGACGGGGCCGATTTTGCCGCCCTTGCCAGGGAAAAATCGGAAGGTCCGAGTGCGTCGAACGGGGGCAGCCTCGGCCGGTTTTCCAAGGGACAGATGGTCCCCTCCTTCGAGGAGGTAGCTTTTTCCCTCGAGATCGGTGAAATCTCAGAAGTTGTCGAAACGCAGTTCGGATATCACATTATCGAGGTCACCGATAAGATCTCTGCCGGTACACTCTCCTACGAAGAGGCCAAGCCGAATATCGAAGAGTATTTGACCCAGGTAAAACAGCAGGAGCAGTACACTGAGTTCATTGAAAACCTGCGGGAGCAGGCAGAGGTGGAATACCTGTAGCAGATTGGTCGGTCCTCCGGAATATCGCTTGATATAGCTTACCGATTCAGGCTATAGTGCGCAACAGTGACTAGTGATGTAAAAAAAAGACGCGCAAAAGGTTTGGCCGGCATTATGCTGGTTCTGACCGCATTCGCGATTTCTACAAATGCAATTCCGCCTCTGACGACCACCATATCCGCGGAGCTCGGTGTGCCCTATGAGCAGTTCGGGTATCTGTTTATGGTGCAGTTCATTCTCTTCTCTATCGCCTCCTTTATAGGGGGATGGCTGAGTGCACGGTTTCATTTCTCCCTTCGCACGCTGATATTGCTGGGCTTTTTTATCGTTACCGTGTGTCTGTTTACCGGGTCTCTGTTGACCAGTTTTGCGATATTCATATTCTGGATAATCCCGTACGGATTCAGCGGCGGCCTGCTCGAACCGTTCTCTACCATACTCGCCGCCCGTTTCGATCAGCCCGGTTCGAGTAAAATCGTAAATCTCACCCAGGTATTCTTCTGTGTCGGAGCGGTCATTGCCCCGCAGATCGTCTCCATGATGCTCAAACGGGGTGTTCCCTGGCGGATTATGTTTCTCATCTTCGGGGGGTTTCTCTTTCTCTTCGGTATTCTGTTTATACTTCTCTACAGACCTACCGAACAGGGCGGTAACTGGAAAAGAGGTGAGCAGAGGCCCGCATCCGTTTCCATTCCTATCGGAGATTTTTTACGTGACCCGCTTTTCGTCCTCCTCTCTGCGGCAATCTTCCTCTATGTAGCAGCGGAGAGTTCAGTTATCATCTGGATTGCCCCCTATTTCGAAAAATTCCTCGGCTTCTCCGCTGCTGATTCGGCCTGGAGAATCGGGGTGTATTGGGGAGGGCTGTTGATCGGCAGACTGCTGGTCTCTTTCTCCCCGCCGAGGTACTCGATGTGGCAGCCGTTTCTCCTCGGCGGGGCCGGTATGCTTATCGGCACGTTTATTCTGGCTTTTCATCTCTCTGCGGTCTGGACTACGGCGTTGGTGGCTGTTGTCGGATTGTTCTCTGGTCCGGTATGGCCCTGTATCGTCTCGATAAGCAATCACACCAGGGACAATACCCAATTTACATCCGGAGTGCTGGGCATCGGCGCCCTTGGTGTTGCCCTGGGGCCTTTCCTGAGCTCTCTCATTATCCGGTTTCTCGGTATCGGGCTTCTCTTCTACGGGATTTGTTTCATGAGTCTGCTGCTGGTCATCATTTCAGTCTTGATCAGGCTCGAAGCGGCGCGTGAGTCGAAACGAAGCGAGGACCATTCGCCATAGGTAGCCCGCTCCGTAACGTTTTACTTCGAAAGTATTTCCCGAATTTTCTCAGATAGCTGTTGAGATGAGAACGGTTTTTGAAGAAAATCGTACCGATTGGTCTCGACCCCCTGGCGTATGACATCGTCATCCGTGTATCCGGACACGTAGAGAAAACGGATATCGGGTTTTTCTTTTTTTATCAGGTCGATCAATTCCCTGCCGTTTATTCCCGGCATAATGACATCAGTAATTACCATGTCGATAGTACTGTCAGAGCGAATGATAGAAAGTGCAATGTTGCCGTTCTCGGCTTCTAACACATTGTACCCTTGAGCTGCGAGAATTTTTGTCATCACTTTGCGGACGTTTTTTTCATCTTCTACAACCAGAAGCGTTTCTCCAAAGCCGGCGGCTTTCGTTTTCTTTTTCTCTTTCTTAGGATCGGTCTGCTTTTTTTCTCTTGGAAAGTAAAGGGTGATAGTTGTTCCGATATCGGGTGTACTGCGGATATCGAGATATCCGCCGCTTTGTTTTACAATACCGTAGACTGTCGACAGCCCGAGTCCGGTGCCTCTTCCCAGGTCCTTGGTCGTAAAAAACGGGTCGATCGCCTGCTCTTGGGTGGCCTTGTCCATACCGTGTCCCTCATCCGTTACTGAGAGAACAACGTAATTTCCCGGTTCGACCTTGTCTCCCTGAATCGGTTTTGAAAAATTGATCGATACGTTTTGGGTTTTAATGGTGACCCTTCCCCCGTTGGGCATGGCATCGGAACTGTTTATCACAAGGTTCATGATAATCTGTTCGATCTGTCCGGGGTCGGCCTTAATCAAATCGAGGGTGTCTTCGAGGATCGGGGTAATAATGATGTTTTCATTTATCAGGCGGTCGAGCATGGTTTGAGAGCTTCTGATAATTGAATTGATATTGACCGACTTTGGATCGGTGATCTGTTTTCTGCTGAAGGCGAGCAGCTGCCTTGTAAGAGAGGCACCGCTTTTTGAAGTCGCCATGATATTCTGTACTTCCAGCTCACACTCCTTGCACAGTTTTTCATTGAGGAGCAGTAGGTGGCAATGGCCTAAGATCGAAGTGAGAATGTTGTTGAAGTCGTGGGCAATCCCTCCTGCAAGACGGCCGATTGCTTCCAGTTTCTGGGACTGTTTCAGCTGGTCCTCGAGCTCTTTACGCAGTGATATGTCTATGATAATTCCCCGCAGGCTCACCAGGTTTCCCTCGCTGAATACGGGAGTGGAATATATGAGTATGGGAAACTTCTCCCCTTCTTTCGTTACACCGGTATACTCGGCCCCTACAGTGGACTCTCCCTGATAGAGCTGCTCGATATTCTCCTTTGCTCTGGGCCAGTCCTTCTCATCGAGCATCTGAAAGATGCTCAGTCCGTTTTCGAACTCTTCTCTCGAGTACCCGAACCGCTCGAACGCGTATTGATTGGCAAAGGTCAGCCAGCCGTTGAGATCCGATTCGAATACGACTTGGGGGAGAAAATTGACAAAATCGCGGTACTTCTGTTCGCTCCGGTTTAATCTTTCTTCGTAACTCTTTTTCTCGAGAGCATTGATGATGATATCTCCGGCTGTACGGAGAAGGGAGATGTCTTCTTCGAGCCAGGTTTTCTCTTTCCGGGTGGAATCGAAACCCAGGAACCCCTTCAGTGAGCCCTCATAAAACAGAGGAACGATTGCAACTGCTTTGATGCCCTGGCTATTGAGTTCTTCCCGTTCAAAAGCTGCCTCTTTGGGAATAGCGTCCAGTGAGGGGAAATTAATGTTCTTATTCTGTCTCAGACGAGCAATTGTCCATGAGGCATCAGTAGCCTTCCTGTTCTGCAGCTGGTCTTTGACCGACTCGACACCCAGGGCGCACCACTCATGCGTATTGCTGAAGTATTCCCCGTCTTCAGAGAGAAGAAAAATGTAGCTCCTGTCTACGTGAGCAAATTCCCCGATTGTCGCCAGTGCCCGTTCGATACCGTTATCGATTCTGTGCCTGGGAAGATTGATAAAATCCCGGGATATCTGGGTAATCTTCTGTTCAAAAGCGAGTCTGTATTCGACAGCTTTTTGAATCTGTTTGTTTTCTGTGATGTTGATAAGCGAGGCGATGCTTCGCTTCGTTTCCGGAACCATTTCGATGGTAAGAGATATATATTTGGCATCTCCGTTCCGGTCTATAAATCGAAACTCGTAATTTCGAGGCACACTTTCCGACTGGGCCCGTCGTTTTTTGTGGTTCTCGATCATTCGAGAAAGATCATCTTGATGGACAAAAGTCGTCCATGAGAGCTTTCCTTCGATTTCATGTTTGGCATAGCCGGAGAGTTTCTCGAATTCACTGTTTACAAGTGAAATCGTGGTGTCCTCTTCGAGAAGAAGGATTGCAGTACCGGTATTTTCGAATATCACTCTATAGAAAGCGTCATTTTCTGCTGTAATGAACTCTCTGTTCATGCTACCTCTTTTGCGTATTTCTCACGAGCCAATCCAAAGTAACCGCGCCGCTTTTTTTTGCAAGTATCGTCCCGTCCGTACCGACAATGATGGTAGTCGGGATAGAGACAATATTATAGAGGTCTGAAACCGAACTGTTTCTATCGAGGCAAACAGGAAAAGGGATATTTTCTTGCTCTACGAAATCCCTGACTGCTTCAATCGATTTCTCCTGGGCGGTAAGATTGACCGCTAACAAGACCGGACCCCCGCTTTGTTCTGCTGTTTCGCGATAGAAAGCGGCCAGTTCCGGCATCTCCGCTCGGCAGGGCGGACACCAGGTGGCCCAAAAGTTAATAACTACGATTTTCCCCCGAAAGGATGAAAGTGAACAATCATCACCGTTTACTGCGGTAAGGGTAAAATCAGGAGCAGGTGTTCCCACCCGGGCCGTTATTTGATTAGCTGCCGGAGTACCCTGTGTGGAGATTTCAGGCGTTGCCGGGCTCATGGGAATTAAACTCAGAATGATAAACAGACCGACCGTGATCACTCCCGCGCCTGCCAAACGGAAAAGAAGTGCTATCGGTATTTTCTTTTTAACGATGAGGAGGACAATGTAGACGGCGACCGCCACGGCCCCCAGAATGACACCCTTGATACCTCCCGGAAGATAAACAAGGGCAAGAGGCGATTCCAAAACTGTAGAAAAGCGGAAAATGAGAGGACTCAGTTTCCAGGCGGCAAAGAAAATGAGAAGAGCATTAAAACCGCAGTCTACAACTTTTTTTCGGACCAGTTTATGTTTTCTAAAAATGATGAGGAGGAAAATATAGCCTGCGCCCAGTGCGACTGCTCCGAGTAAGACTGCTCTTGGTACTGTAAGCGGGCCGATAGAGATAGTTTGAGGTATAAACATGCTGCCCCGATTATAGAATTTTTACCCTGCTTCGGATAGGGTTACGATATCGTGGAACCCACTCTCGTTACAGCTGCTGTTCTCGAAAAAGAAGGAAATATCTTACTGGCCCAAAGGAGAGAAAATGTACATCAGGGAGGAAAGTGGGAGTTTCCGGGAGGAAAGGTGCGTCCGGGTAAGCTGCTTTTCTACGATCTTGCTCCGGCCGATATTCCCATTGCCGAGCTGTTAGCCGGCTCGGTCGGCGCGGTATAACTAGTGAGTGATAATTACTGCCCTGTTATTCTTTTACGGCCCCGGCGGTCAGACCGCTGATGATGTAACGCTGGAATAACAGAACGAATAAGACCGGAAAGATGATCGTTAATACTGCCGATGCGGTTATTTTGCCGTATTCTATTGAGTACTTTGTGATAAATTGTGCCAATGCCAGCGGAAGTGTGTGAAACCTTGTCAAATTAATGATTGCCATCGCAGCCATAAACTCACCCATCGAAAATACAAAACAGATAACGCCGGAAGAGACCAGGCCGGGCTGAGAGATGGGAACAATTACCCGCAGCAAAGCGCCGACTTTCGATGCACCGTCTATACGCGCGGAATCCTCGAGGTCTCTGGGAATGGTCTTGAAATAGCTGTACAAAATCCAGGTGACTATAGGTAATAGCCAAGATACATGCATAATTATCAGACCCTGCAGTGTATTGGTAAGGCCGAGTTGTTTAAAGATGAGGTAGAAAGGAATGAGGAGGGCAACAGGAGGGAGCATCTGTGCGAATATTAGAGCAACAAATAGGGAATTGGAACCCTTGAATTTTAATCTTGCGAAGGCGTAAGAGGCAAAAATTCCGAACGTAATACAGACAAGTGTCACAGATAACGCCACTATCAAGCTGTTTTTGAGTGCTATGGCAATATTGACCCTTCCGGCACCGAGGACATTGAGGAAGTTATCAATAGTCACGTTTTTGGGAATGAAGTTCGGGGTCGGTCTGTATAACTCGTCCTTCGGCTGGATGCTCGTCATAACGATCCAGTAAAATGGGAACAGAAAGAAAAGCATCGTTAGTGTCAAAAAGAAGTATACTATTATTTTGTTTGTCGTTTTTTTGGTTATTAATCTCTTTCTCATATTACTCTACTCTTGATTCTTTCTCATTATGAATACATATACTAATGTCAATAACATGGAGAACATGAGTATGACATAGGATATTGCCGAAGCATATGACAGGTGGTAGAACTTAAAAGCGTTGTTCCAGTCGAACAGTGTCATATTCGTCGTAATATCGCCGGGACCGCCCTTTGTGAGTACGAAGAACAGGTCGAACTGATTTATTGCCAGAATGGTCCCCAGGATTGTAGCAATAAACATGGGAAACCGTACCAGGGGAAGGGTTATCATAAAGAACGATTTTATCGCACCTGCTCCGTCGATATGAGCAACTTCATACAGTTCATCCGGTATAGTCTGCAGTCCTGCGAGTATGATTATGATGAAAAACGGCGTTCCCTGCCAGACATCGGATAGTATGACACTTGGCATGGCCCATGTTCTGGTCGAGAGAAAAGGAATATACTCCTCTATAATGCCTAATCGTTCCAAGAAAAAGTTAATAACGCCTACTTTCGAGTGAAGCATCCATTTCCACATGAGCCCTACTACGACAAATGGTGTGGCCCATGGAATGATTATTAATGCTCTTGCCAGGCTTCTGCCGTGGAACTCCTCTTTTAACAAGACCGCGACCATGGTGCCCAATACCAGTTTTATTGAAACAGCGAAGAAAACGAAGATTGCCGAAACTTTTATGGAGTTGATAAATTGCGGATCTTGAAACGTCTTCACGTATTGGTGAAATCCGACAAAATTATAGTCTTTTATCTGGGCAAACTCTACATCCCCAAAACTCATGATAAACGAGTATATTAAAGGGTAGGCTACAACACCTAACACGAGTATTGCTGTAGGAGTTAAAAGTACAGCGGCCAGTTTGGCATCGCTTTTTTCAAAATCAAATAATTTTTTTATTCCTGTGTTCATTGTAGTAAGGTTCCAGAGTAATAGAAAATAAAGAAGGGGGCAATCCCTTTACCCGGGAGTGCCCCTTCATAAAGCTAATAACGATTCAGGTCCTATTGCGGAACTGCCTGCTGAGCATCGGCAAATTCCTGTAATCCTTTCAGTGCTTCATCAATTGATTTTTCACCGAGAAGAGCAGGATGTATCTGATTCGCAGTTTCCAGCCGGAGTTCATAGGTTGACGTTATAGGCGGAAACTGGTCTGCCAGATTTTTCTTTACCAGATCTATTACCGGCAGGTAAGGAAGTGCTTCGATAACTTCCGGATCGTCGAACTGTTCCGAATATACGGGGATACACTTATCCACGATTGATCGCGTTTTGGTGTTCTCGTAAGAGGCCACGTATTTGATGTACTCTGCAGCCAATTCCGGGTTCTCTGCGGATTTGGGTATCAACAGATATTCATGTCCGTCGAGAGTACCCGTCATACCTGCTTCTCTACCGGGGAATGCAAAATAGCCGGTGTTATTGAATTGTTTTTCGGTCAGGAACCCCGCGTACATCTCCCACATGGACATCATGGCAATGTCACCCTGGTCGAACAGTGATGAAACTTCCTGCTGCAGCTGGACCAGAATACCTCGGTCGACGAGGTCCCGATCGAG
>CAZKZZ010000007.1:0-57018 GCA_964557375.1 uncultured Spirochaetales bacterium
AAAGTCATTATATCACCACACGAAAAATTGAAAAAGAGCGCGAGACGGTATATATTCAGATATAGTGCACAGTACAACAGGAGCCTAAAAATGATCGAAGAAAGTGAACACCTCTACAAACTGCCTGCTTTAGCAGAATTGCTGAAACCAAACCGAGAACATCCCCCCCTTTCAGTCATCGATGATAAATCGGACCTCACCATTGGCGAGAGGTGGTCCCGATGGGTGAAATCTGTTGACAATTAGGACCGGATCTAACGATTTTTCTTCGAGCTGCCGGCCCCTATCATTTTATCAAAAAAACTAAATAAGTTTATTAAGGCTTAAACCGAAAACCTCGCCTTTTTCCCAAAAAAGATAAAAAAATGTTGCATCTTACTCCTTCTTCAATTATACTACGGATATCAGTTAACCACGGCTAAGTTAATTATTTCTGATTAACTTGGTAATATTTAAACATGTCCCGCTAACATATTTATATTTCATTTCACGAAGGAGGAAGAGGTATGGCTTGGAGAGATTTCAGGCTCTCGGTCAAGTTCATTATCGGGTTCGGGATAGTCATCGTCCTGCTCGGTGTGGTCGTTGGATGGTCCATTTTCGGTATCCAGGGTATCGTAGACAATGCTGAAGAGGTAATCGACGGTAACGAGCTTCGCGGCAATATGGTTTCCCGAGAAGTAGATCATCTCAATTGGGCAATGGACCTCAACAAACTGCTTACCGATGAGGATGTCAATGAACTGCTCGTGGAGACCGATTACAGAAAATGCGCCTTTGGACAGTGGTATTACAGTGAAGCGAGAGAAGAAGCGGAACGGTTGGTCCCGCAGATCAGACCGATTTTGCAGGAAATCGAAGAACCCCATAGGCACCTGCATGAATCGGCTATCAGAATAGGAGAACAGTATGTGGTTGTGGACAGAGAACTCGGAGATTTTCTGCGGGAGAAAAAGACCGACCATCTCGCCTGGGCACATCGGGTAAAAGATGTGTTCGTAGACCCGAACATGAACATGTTCGTTGATGTAGAGCTCGATCCTACCAAGTGCAGTCTCGGGCAGTGGCTCTATTCGGATGACGTAACTCATAAGCGGGAAAGTGATGAGGCGTTCAATGAGGCCATAACACCGGTCTATGACCCCCATATCCGGCTCCATGAGAGTGCAGCGGAAATTCGGGAGATGCTCGTAGCAGGGAACAAGGACACAGCTCGGGGTTTCTACATGAATACGACAAAACCGCTCGCTTATGAAGTGCTCGACCAGATCGACAGGGTAATCACCTGGCATAACGGAAAACTTGTCCAGCTCGATGAAGCGAACCGTATCTACGCCCAGGAGACGAACGGCTATCTCGATCAGGTAAAATCTCTGCTCGGACAGGTGGTAACAACATCGGAACAGAATATCATGACCGATGAAGTGATGCTCGCTTCCGCGCAAACAACGCGGTTCGCGGTCGTTATTATCGGAGTGGTTTCCATCATCTTCGGTGTAGTTTTGGCATTCATCATAGCCCGGGGAATTGTTAATCCGGTGGTCAAGGGTGTCGAGTTTGCCAGTGAGGTTGCAGCAGGAGACTTGGAAGCAACGGTAGAAGTTACTCAGAAGGATGAAATCGGACAGCTCGCTAACGCATTGAATAACATGGTGGAATCTCTAAAATACAAAGCGGGTCTTTTGGAGCGGGTCGCCAATGGGGACCTTACCATTGATGTAGAATTGGCTTCGCAGAAAGACGGACTGGGCAAATCGCTCAATACAATGAAGGGGTCCCTCAATGAGGTGCTTGGACAGGTGAACACGGGTGTCGATCAGTTTGTCTCCGGTTCCGATCAGGTCTCTCAGGCGAGCCAGTCGCTCTCCCAAGGGGCGACCGAACAGGCCAGTTCGCTGGAAGAGATATCCTCTTCGATCAATGAAATAAACAGTCAGTCCAAACAGAACGCGGAGAATGCGACAGAAGCAAATGCTCTGGCAAAAAAAGCGACCGAAGATGCCACCAATGGAAACGACCAGATGAAGGACCTGATGAGCTCCATGGAGAAGATAAATGCCTCATCCGATGAAATCAAGAAGGTCGTAAAAGTAATCGACGATATCGCCTTCCAGATAAACCTCCTCGCTTTAAATGCAAATGTCGAAGCGGCCAGGGCCGGAAAGTACGGAAAAGGCTTTGCGGTCGTCGCGGAAGAGGTGCGTAATCTAGCGGTACGGAGTGCCGACGCGGTACAGGAGACAACGACTATGGTCGAAGAGTCTCTTAAAAATATCGAAGAGGGAAACCGTTCTGCGGAAAATACAGCGAAACAGCTCGATGAGATCGTAACCGGCGTAACAAAGGTAGCGCAATTCTTAGAAGAGATCGCGCAGGCAAGTAAGGAGCAGGCCCAGGCAATTGACCAAATAACCGAAGGGCTCGACCAGATCGACCAGGTCACCCAGAGTAATACGGCAAGTGCTGAGGAGAGCGCCTCCGCGGCAGAGGAACTTGCTTCCCAGGCACAGCAGATAAAAGCAATGGTCGCAAGATTCAAACTGCTCGACGGCGAGGGAACCGGTGAACAGCTTCTCTTATCAGGCGGGCAAAACATAAGCAGAATACAATCCGACCAATCCGAAGAATACTAAGACAAAACATTATCCGTTAAAAGATGAGAGGGAGATTGCCCAAAATCTCCCTCTCTGCTACTATGCTACATAGAGCGTAGTGATGGATAAATTACTTATTGTCGGAGCGGTTGCGGACAACCCCTTTGTCGAGGATGTTGTTCAGTACCTTAATCAGCAGGAAGATTATTCTGATCTTATATCCCTAAAGAGCTTTCTCAACACTGAGTTTTGTCCTCGTTTCATAGTGGATGAAGCGGACTGGTCCAATATTGGAAATAAGCTCGAGGGGAGGCACATTCTCATCGTCAGCAATTCGATCGGTTCTGTTACCAGGAATGACCTCGCTATGAGAAATTTTCTTATAGCCCGGGCCGCGAAAGACAACGGCGCGGCAAAGGTGACCCTGCTCGAGCCTGATCTGTTTTACAGTGCACAGGATAGGGGGCCGAGAAAGGAGCACGGATTGGTGGGGTTTGAACGGGACCTCGCAGACTACAAGAAGTTCGACGGCCAACCCTTTTCAGCAAGGCTCTATGCCGACCTCCTCCAGCGTGCCGGAGTGGATGAGGTCATTACTGTTCACAATCACTCCTGTTCGGTAAAAAGCATTTTTATGGACCGGTTTTCAGGATATTACCACAATTTACAGCCGGCCGATGTATTCGCCAGCTACCTCAAAGAGTCCGATGTTGCCGATTTCTCCCGCCTTATTCTGTGTGCCCCGGATGAGGGAGCAGTACCATTTGCAAATGAGGTAGAAAAAGAGCTCAAAGATGATTCTGTCCCCCTTCTCTGTATCGAAAAAGAGCGAAACGACGAACGTGATGTGATGGTCAAGCAGGCGAAATGCAGCGAAGTCTCACTAAACGAGATCGAAGGTAAGGATATTGTCATTGTCGATGATATGGTGCGGACCGGAAAGACGGTAATGGAGAGCTGCAAGATGCTCCGTAAATACGGACCGAGGCGGATTGTTTTTTTTGTTACCCATTTTTATTCGAGTAGAGAGGGACGCATAAACTTGAATGATTCCTCCCTCGATGAGATCGTTACCACCAACGCAATCCCGGAGATCTTGAATCGGGATATGCAGGGGAGGCTGCGGCACAAGATGGTAGTCCTCATGATCCAGAAATGGATATGCAAATTTATTATCGAGATGCTCGGTGAGGATTCCTCTGTATTATCGGAGCCCCTCTATCGAGAAGACATGTCTTCTAAACACCCTCGCTGGCGGGGAGAAATGGGGCCCCTCTTCTCAAACAATAGATAGCGCTAGAACTGCAGTCTTACCCCCAGCTGCGCACCGAATGATTCATCAATGAAGTTGTACATGATACCGAAATCGGTTTTTAATACCCACAGATTTATCGATATGCCTCCGTATGCACGAAACGTAAACCCGTTTACCCACTGCTGTACCGTAAACCCGTCTTCCGTGAGTTCCGGAATATCTCCGGTTTCATCCGGGTATTCTTCTTTAATCCGTTCGATATTTTCTATCAGATCATCTACTTCTTCATCACTGAGCTTGTTTCCCGAATCATCATAAATGATCATGTCGGTATACATACCTCCTCCCGCCTGGGAGCGGGCATAGGAAGCACCTACTCCAATGTAGGGAGTAAACAGATAGATGATCTTTTTGCTTACTTGCGCCTTGAGGTCTATGGTGTGGGTCTGCCAGCGGAACCCGAGAGAGGGGTCTTCCATCGAAAAGGTGTACGTGCTTGTATCATCCTTTCCCCCTTTGCTGTCATCAGGAATTTCCACGTCACCGATTTCGATATTATCACCTAAAATACCGGGGACGTTAAAACTGCCCCGCATATACGTGTATCCGCCTCCGACGGAGATCCTCGGTACGATTACTTTTTCTTTTACCAGCCTAAAACGGACATCGCCTCCGAGCATGAGATAGTCCAGATCGACTCCGGCGTAACTGATCTCCCTCTGCAGATCTTCCGGGATAAATCCGACTTTGAATCCCACATCGAACGGAATGACAAAACCGCCGAGTCGAAAATCAATACTATAAGCAGGAATGGGAAACCCTAAAAACGCCTTAGGAATGCCGTTTTCTTCATATACAGCTTCCAGGTCATCCATCGTAAGGCCGAGCGGATCAAGAAACCCGCTGACTGCACTGATCGGCATAAGGGCCGCACCGGCAGTTACACCGATACCGAGGTGGGGAAACTGTCCGATATGTGCAGTCGACCACTGCAGCCCGATTGTTGATGCCATCGGGAGAGTGCTGGCTACACCGGTAGCAAAATCGTTAAAAGCTGACTTCATGTCACTAAAATTTAAATCTTCATCCGCTCCCCAAGCACCGGCGGTTATTATACACATAATGAGAAGTACAAATACAATGCGTTTTACCTTCATGCATAGCTCCTTTGGTCTCGATTCCTTGTTAGTAAATATAGCACTTTTTTTTATTTTATCGCAAGAATTTGAGAAAATGAATTAATATTATATACGATTATCTCTTGAAATCCATCTTCGATTATCATTACAATAGATAGAAGAATGCGGGACTATACTGAGCGGGTCGAGAAGCTGGAAAATACTCTTTATAAAATCAGTGAAAAGATTAAAATGCTGAAAGATCACCCTGATTTTCACCAGCCTGCTGAAGAAGACCAGCATTCACAATCGGTTTCAACCCGCCTTTCTAAGGATTTATCCATTACACAAGCCGGAACACCGTTGCTCGAACTGTTTGGGTTTCCTCGAACGGACGAATCGGCGCTGAAAGGGAAAAACCTTATCGAATTGATACCTGAACATATGCACACCTGTTTCTATCGGCAATGGGAAAATGGTACAGAGCAGAACAACGGGGATGACCCTCCCGATACATTTACTATAAAAACAAATGCTTATCATAGTGACGGCTATGAAATGCCGGTAAAAATAGTGGTAAGAAAGAACAATGAACACGATTACAGTATTACAGTCGAGGATGTTTCCTACAGAACGGCAATCGAGAAGGAGCTCAATGCCAGCCGTGAGAATTACCGTATTCTAGCCGAAACCGCTACCGATGCAATTATCCAGATAAAAAATGATCTTTATATCCGGTTTGCAAATAGTGCGGTAAAAAAGATATTCGGTTATACGACCGAAGAGGTAACCGGGAAGAGTATCGGTATACTGTTTCCTCATTCCAGATACAAAAATTATCAATCACTGATAGAAAAATATTTCTATATCGACGATCAGCACCGGGAAAATACCGGGCTGAAAAACTCCATAGAGGTACTCGGCAAACGGAAAGACGGAGAGATGATTCCCTTAGAGATTTCATTCGGAAATTCGATGGGAGTAGGGGAAAACCGGATTTTGACCTGCATCATCCGGGATATCGCTCTGCGGAAGAAGGCCGAACGAAGGTTAAAATACTTGGCCTATCACGATAAATTGACCTCACTCGGCAATCGGGACCGCCTCAGTGAAAGCCTCGACCAGATCTTGGCCGAAATAAGCCGCAACACTGATCGGAAAGCAGCCCTCCTTTTTCTCGATCTCGACGGGTTTAAAAAGGTGAATGACAGTCTCGGACACGAGATGGGCGATATGATTCTCAAGGAAACGGCAAAAAGACTGAGCAACTGCCTGCGGAAAGAAGACCAGGTTTACCGAATTCAGATGGAGGACATCTTCAGACTCGGGGGTGACGAGTTTACTCTTCTCCTGCCCCATATTCAGAATCCGGAGGATCCTGCTGTGGTGGCGAAACGGATTATTGATCGAATCTTGGAGCCGTTCAATATCGAGGGTTATGGATCAATTACTAATATCAATATGGGTGTAAGTGTTGGAATAGCACTTATCCCTGAAGATGGTGGAGATAAGTCCACCCTTTTACGGAACGCGGATGCCGCGATGTATCACGCAAAAGAGCTCGGAAATACGTATATGTTTTTCACCAAAGAGATGAACAATAAGGCAATGGAACGGCTTATGCTCGAAGAAGGGCTCCGTAAAGCAATCGGTACAAACAGTTTTGAACTGCACTACCAGCCTATCGTCGATAAGGAGGGTGTAATAAAAGGGTTGGAAGCCCTCATTCGGTGGAACCACCCCGAGCATGGGGTAATTCCTCCGGATAAGTTTATCAGTATCGCCGAAGATACGAGACTTATCCTGCCGATCGGCACCTGGGTACTGGAAACCGCGTGCAGACACTTGAAAAAACTGCATACCCTCGGGTTTAAAGACCTCTACATCAGTATAAACATATCCCCGAAACAGCTCGAGAAAGACGATCTGGCGTCCAAGGTGCGGACCGTGCTGCAGCGGGTAGGGCTGGATGCGAGTTTTATCACACTGGAGTTGACTGAGACCAGCATCATGCACGATCCCGAAATGGCGATCAAGAAAATGAATAAGCTGATAACCGCGAACAACGGTATCAAAATAGCAATCGACGATTTCGGCACCGGATATTCTTCTCTGAGTTATCTCTCCCGTTTCCCCGTCCAGCATCTAAAAATAGACAAATCGTTCGTGATCGACATGTATCAGGGAAACAATATGAAAATCATCAATTCTATTCTCAGCTTAGGAAACAGTCTCGGTCTTAACGTAATCGCGGAAGGTGTTGAGACCAAAGAGCAGATGGAATATCTCTATAGAAAGACCTGCCGGGCCTTTCAGGGGTACTACTACAACAAACCTCTTGCATTAGAAGAATTGGTTGCCCAACTCGAAAACCGTTCAACCGCATCATAGAAACCGCCTCGATAGCACATCATCCCCTGAGTGTATCCTGCAGTTTGAGTTGATTTACCAGTACGAGTGCGGTCATAGCTTCAACAACCGGTACGATCCGAGGACAGATGCAGGGGTCATGACGGCCTTCGGTTATAATTTCCGTCTCTTCTCCGGCAGTCGTTACTGTTTTTTGTGTTTTCGTAATTGATGAAGTTGGTTTGACGGCAACTCGAAATACAATATCTTCACCGGTGCTGATACCGCCGATAATCCCTCCGGAATTGTTGCTCAAAAAACCGGTGCTGTCCATCCAGTCGTTGTGCTCACTTCCGGTCATCTTCGTGCATGAAAAACCGGCCCCGAACTCGATCCCTTTGACCGCACCGATCGACACGAGTGCTTTAGCCAGTTCCGCGTCGAGTTTATCAAATACAGGTTCGCCCAAACCCGGTTTGACCCCCTGTACAACACACTCGACTATACCTCCCGCACTATCGCCCTGATCTGCCAACGCGGTAATTTTTTTGAACATGCGCTCCGCGGCTTTCAAGTCGGCAGCCCGCATCATGTTCTCCTCAATAACGGAGAAGTCAATTGAGCTGCAGCAAATGCCCGCGGCCTCCTTGGTAAAGGCGGTGATACCGATATTACTCCGTCCCAGGATTTTTTTTGCAATGACTCCGGCAGCTACTCGTCCTGCTGTCTCTCTTCCGGAGGCGCGCCCGCTTCCCCGGTAATCACGGATTCCGTATTTTTTGTGGTAGGTGAAGTCGGCATGACCGGGACGATACAGCTCTTTTATCGCTTCGTACGCTTTCGGGTCTGCGTCTCTGTTGTAAATAATCATTAAAACAGGTGTACCGGTCGTACTTCCCGCGAAAATACCGGAGAGAATGGAGACTCGATCGCTCTCCTTTCGAGGCGTGGTTACAGATGATTGCCCCGGTTTTCTCCGGTCGAGTTCCCGCTGGACTTCGGCATCGGTAAGAGGAAGCCCCGGTGGCACCCCGTCAACGACCACACCAACGCCGCCTCCGTGGGACTCTCCAAAGGTGGTGATACGAAATAAGGTCCCGAAACTATTTCCTGCCATGTTTTCTGTCCTTTCCGAGATTAATGTCTGCAATAATCCGCTCGAGAGTTTCGGCGCATGCCTGGACCGGCCTGCCTTTTACCGTAAATATAATATCGGCATTTGTTTCGAGCAGCTTGCTCCGTTTGTCGTAGAGCCGGTAGAAGCTTTCTCGGGGATTGTTCTCATCTAAAAAGGGGGGAATGCCCCGTCTCGAGATCCGTTTGAATAAGACGTCAGGCTGTTCTTTTAAATAAATAAAAATGCCAACCTCTTTGAGAGGCCCGAGTGCTTCGGTGTTCTCGATCAACCCGCCGCCGGCTGCGAGAACCGGAGGCGGGTTGTGTACACGGTTTTCTTTGATATGCTTTGCGGCATCCGTTTCGAGGGAGCGGAAAAACTCTCTTCCGTGCTTGCGGTAGATTTCCCTGCAGGTAAATCTGCCCTGTGAATCGTACAAACGTTCGAGTACACGGTCTAGGTCGATGAACGTCCGCCCGAGTCTTTCAGCGAGAAGTTTTCCCACCGACGTTTTGCCGGAATGCTTTATGCCGGTAAGGATAATATGTTTTTTATCCGGCCCGTCCATCAGTATCTGTCCCGATATAGATGTTCGTTCGAGACGGCGCTCTGAAAACTGTCGGTGCCGATGAAAAAGTAGAAGGCGAAGTCTCGGGTCAATACAGGGGCTTCTTGAAATGTTCTGTCGAACCGAAAGCTCAAGCCGGTGCCTACAGGAATTGATCCGAGACTGACTCCTACTTCCGCGTTTAGTTCGAATCCAACGTAGAAATAGTCATCCACGATAAACTCAGGGTCCACGACACCCCAATCCGCCAGTGTTTCGAAGTGGAATCCGCCGCCGAATCTCTGTATATTGATGCCGAACATGTTGTAGCCCAAAGGGAGGGGAGCGTCGAGGAGGGCAAAGGTAAAAAGATAATCGATCGAGGCCAGCACTCGCCCTTCGTACTGTTTCAGATCGGGAGAGAACATCCCCCGCGGTACGGTAGAGTTTACCGGTGTGGTGGATTCGAGCAGTTCAGGAGTAGTGTAGTCCGCTTTTAATCCGAGTTTTATCACATGGTGGTCAAAGAAACTGGGCAGATGTGCTGCCATGTCCCCTTCCAATGAGAACCCTTCCCTGGTAATCGAGCCGACGGGAAGCGGGACTGACCCGTCGAGTTCTATCTCAAAAAGAAGAGGATAATGCAGGTCCCGCGGAGATTTGTGTTTCCGGGTCTCAAAGAAGACCCCGCCGTAGAGATAGAGCAGGTTGTCCGTATCGAACTCTCTGTCTGTTCCCAGACCAAAAAGGGGAAAAGATTCGTTGTCTATAAAACGGAAACGGTGCTGAAGGCCTGTATTGAGGCCCAGTTCATGCTTTGCTGAAAAGAGCGAGTATGAGAAGATCGGCAGGGAAATGCCGAGACTCTGGTAAGTGATCTGATAACTATTGCTGTCCTGTATCGGTATGTATGCCTGTGAGAGTGCATAGGTAAGGTCAAAGGGATATACGCGGACCGATGCAGAAATGTCCGCTCCAAGCTGGAAGATATCCAGGCGTGTGGTGACCGCGGCCTGCCATTCCGCGTTGCCGAGTACGGAGGCGCCGTATACATATGCACCGAGCCCGAATACCGGGCCGGGCGAGGAGATGGTGTTTACATAAAAGGGTATAGGAAGCCAAAAAAGCGGTGCCGGAAAATCGATGTAGGGCTTGATTTGATCGGCTGGCAGTTGCGGGTTTTCTCCAGGCCGGTTCTGTTGGTACTGGTCATGACGCTGCAGTTGCCCCTTTTCCGCGGTATCAGTTGCGTTTTGGTCTCGTGACGAAAGAGGCCCGCTCCCGGTTAGGGAGAACGGTTTCTGTTTCAAAACATATCCGTCCGGTGAGTAGGAAGAGTAGATAACTCGCCGGTCCGCACCGCCGGTGACGATACCGCCGAACGCACCTACCGGATCACGACAAACGACAGTTACGTTGCCTTTCTCACCGGAAGAGGCCTCTCCGGTTCCATGTAAGGAGAGGGTACTCAGAGAAAGCCCTCCCCCGGTGCCGGACGTAAAAAGTACCGTATCGTTATCTATAAAACGGGGGAAGAAATGGCTTTCACGCCCTTCATCCCGTACACGCCGGCTGTCGGCTGTTTCAGTTTGTCTACCTGTTCCTGTCACTCGAAATGCTTCATGTGCAGTTCTATCGAGAATCCAGACATCCTGGTTTCCCCTGTCGTGGAGGGTAAAACAAATACGATTTCCATCTGGGGAGAATTGCGGGTTGAACACTGTTGTCTGCGGTTTTTCGAAAATCGTCTCCGTTGCACCTGTTTCAAGGTCCACCTGTACCAGTCTGCTGTATGGGCCCTTTCCCTCTACTGCGACCGCAACCGAACCGTCGGGGGAGAGTGCGGGCTGCCAGAAACCGCTGTCGGGGGTAACCTCGGTGATTTTCCCCGTTGCCGCACGCCACCGGTATACCCGAGAAGCATAGGTATATCCCGCCGGGTGCTGATTAGTACTCTTCCCGGCAGAAAATAGAATCTCTTCTCCGTCATCTGTAACGGAAAATGCGGTATAATCGGTAAGAGATGTCTCGACGAGTATCTGTTCTTCTTTTGTCTCGGGGTCGTAAGAGACGATCGCGGGCTGCTTGTCCAGTGTGCTTCGATACAGATAGAGTCCGCGTTCCGTCATCCGGGGAGAGTAGTAATTGCCTACCACATCCGGGGTAATCCTGAATCCGTCCGGGATTTCTCTGTCATTCTTATATTTTTGCCTCAGATTATTTTTCATATCGTTGAAGATCTCGAGAGCGGTAACCCCCGTTGTTTTCTTAATCGCTAATCGGGGCCCTATGAAGGGGAAGGCAACAAATTTTTTGTGAATTTCTGTAAATACATCTCTACCGAACCGTTCCATCATGTAGTCGACCAATAGATAACCGGCTACATAAATTCTTCCCCGGGGAGGGTAAGGAGATGAATATGAGGCCTGCCTGAGAGAAAAAAAATCATTCTCCATGATGTGTGCTTTATAGACCATTTCAAAAAACGGGTTTCTTCCCCGTCCCCCCTCTGAAAAGATGGTCTCATTTACTACGGTTATCCCTTCAACCATCCATCCCGGAAGGAAAATGGTATCAGCGGGCCGGATTTCCGCCCCGAACAGATAGGAGAGAACATCAAAGAACCCTTGTTTATAGGTGAGATGGATGTAGTGGGTCAGTTCGTGGATGAACAGGACCTTGAGCCAGGAGGTGTGCTTCGCCCCGAGCCAGGGGATGGTGGGGGCGGTGAGAAAAAGGTTCATATGTGCCGGAAATGAAGAAAAATATCCGTTCGCGGTATCGATTCTTCCGCTTACCACACACCGGATCTTTTTCGGAAAGGAATCGAGAAACCGGGTGAGATCATCATACACCTCGTCGCTGAACCCGATTATCTCTTCGACGTACTCTCTATTGTGCTCTTCGAAAACAAAAACAAAATGTTCGGTTTGCGTTCTTTTCCAGCCGGTAAACCGCTGGTCAGCAGAGATCGGTAAACTGACGATCGTTATCAGCAGGAATGAAATGAATATTTTTACGGGTAGATTCCCTCTCATGAGAACAGTTTTTTCAAAGGTTTCGGTCTGCTTATCTCGTACCCCTGAGCATAATCGACACCCAGTTCTTTCAAATTATCTATTATGGACTGATTGTGAACGAACTCAGCGATGGTCTGGATCCCCATCACATGTCCTAAATTGTTGATTGCCTCGACCATTGCTCTGTCTACTGAACTGGTGTCCATATCTTTTACAAATGAGCCGTCTATCTTGAGGTAGTCTACAGGCATATCTTTGAGATATCCGAAAGATGAAAAACCGCTCCCAAAATCATCCAAAGCGAAGGTACAGCCTATCTCTTTGAGATCATGGATGAACTTGCTTGCCTTTGCCATGTTGGTGATCGTAACGGTCTCGGTGATTTCGAAACAGAAATTTTCCGGCTTTACATCGTTGTTTTTGATATGTTCATAAATGTAGTCGAGAAAATTTTCATCGGCAATACTCTCCGCGGACAAGTTGATGGTAAAAAGCCGTGAAACATTGTTTCTTTCATCCTGAGCTGAAATCTGCCTGTAGATTTCCATTGCCGTGCGGATTACCCAGCGGTCGATGTTGGGCATCATATTATACCGCTCGGCTGCGGGAAGAAAATCCGCGGGACTTATCGTGTTCCCTTCTTCATCGATCATTCTAATGAGAAGCTCCCCTTTATAATCCTCATGAGGGGGTTTCTCTGACAGTGAAACAATCGGCTGATAGTAGAGTTCGAATCTGTTCTCATCGAGTGCTTTGGATAGTTTTGCCACCCACTGCATCTCTCCCCGCCGTTTGAGAAAAAGATTGTCCGAGGTCTCGTATAGTTTAATCCGTTTGCCGCCCTCCTCTTTTGCCAGAAAAGTGGCGTCATCGGCAGCAGCAAGGATACTGTGAATATCCTTGCTTTCTTTGTTGATCATTACCAGGCCGACGCTGGAATTGATGTTAAACGAGGTGGCCCCCCATGAAAGTTTCCGTTCCGCGAGCCTCGTGTGCAGACGGCGGGCGATATTCAAAGCCATATCCTGTCCGGTATCCCGAAGGAGGATACCGAACTCATCCGCTCCGACCCGAGCGCACACGTCGCTGCTTCGAAATACAGTCTTTATGATCGAGGTTGCTTCTACGAGAAGCTCATCCCCGGCCGCGTGGCCGCAGGTATCATTGATCAGTTTGAATTGGTCGAGATCGACATAAATGAGAGCATGCTGTCTATTCTCTTTTTGTGCGGAATCTATCAGTTTAGAAAGCATGTTAGAGAAAGAGTTCCGATTAGAAAGTCCGGTCAAAGCGTCATGACTGGCTTGATAAGACAATTTGTTGGACATCTCCCGCATTTCCGTCAGGTCCCGCACGGCAATAACCTGACCTTCGGTGATATTGCCTTTGTCCCGGATTCTGGCGATGGTCCCTTCAACCGGAATGATCTCCCCCTGCCTGTTTTTAAGTATTGCATTTTTAAAGAAGAGCGGGTCCCCGTTTGAATTGTCCGTAAACGTAGGAAACTCAAATGTTTCTTCTGTTTTTTCGTTGTAGATTGTAAAAATCTCTTCTAGACTGTGGTCACGGGCTTCATTTTCTTTCCAACCGGTAATTTCTTCCGCCACCGGATTGAGAAACTGAATCCGGTTATTCCGGTCTGTGGCGATGATGCCGTCTTCAATGCTGTGGAGAATGGCAGAGAGTCTTCTCTCCTGTTTCTTGAGCTGCTTATCTATTCTGTGCTTGTATAAGGCGATATCAATTGTTGTGTAGAGCTCTTTTTCTTTAAACGGTTTGAGGATATAACCGAACGGCTCCGCTTCTTTGGCCCGTTCTAATGTTTTTTCATCCGCGTACGCGGTCAAGAAGATGACCGGAATCTGCAGGTTCCGGCCGATACTTTTTGCAGCTTCGATCCCGTCGATTTCCCCCACGAGCATGATATCCATGAGGATAATGTCGGGAAGGAGCTCCTCTGCCTTCGCAATGGCATCATTACCGGTTGTGGCCAGCGCGGAGATGGTATATCCGAACTTTTCCAGCCTTCTCTGCAGGTCGAGTGAGATTATTTTTTCGTCTTCAACGATCAGGATCTTTTCGCCGGCCATATATATCTGTACTATCCTATGCTGTTCGTACCTAAGTGTATAGAGTTGCATCTAAAAAGTCAAATATCTTAGTTGTTGTATGAACCCGAATTCTCTGGTATCGTATCAGTATGGCCTTGATCAATTCTGTTGCTCCAGAGCAATTGACCTCCCGGATCTATCAGCGGGAAGAAGATTTGCGGGGATACTACTTCCGAGACACTACAGCCATCATTCATTCATATCCGTTTCGCAGATTAAAGCACAAAACGCAAGTGTTTTTTGCCCCGAAAAATGATCACATCTGCACTCGGATAGAACATGTCATGCATGTTGCTACGATCTCGGCTACGATCTGCCGCGCTCTCGATTTGGATGTGGATTTAGCCTGGGCCATCAGTCTCGGCCATGATCTCGGTCACACTCCTTTCGGCCATGTGGGGGAGAAGATTATCACGGAGTTGGTAGAAGGCAAAAACGGGTTCGTTCACGAACTCTATTCCCTGCGGGTGGTCGATCATCTGATTAACTATGGAAGAGGTTTAAATCTCACCTATGCGGTCCGGGACGGAATTGCCGGTCACTGCGGTGAGCAGTTTGAACGGGAGATACAACCGGATTTTTCAGTAAAAAACTTAGAAGAGGTTACTGATAGGACGATTGTTCCCGCCACCTGGGAAGGGGTAGTGGTACGGACTGCCGATAAGATTGCATATTTGGGGCGGGACTTGGAGGATGCCCTGCAGCTCGGTGTAATTAAACGGCATGAGATCCCCGGACAAATAGGAGAGCAGCTTGGTGCTTCTAACAGTGAAATAATCGATACTCTCGTCCACGATGTCGTCTCCCATACCCGCATTCATGGTATCGTAGGATTTTCAGAAACTGTCTTCGATACTGTTCTTGCGTTGAAAGAGTTCAATTACAGCCGAATATACAACTCTCCGCTGTTAGCAAATTATCATTCATCCTTCGCCCGAATTCTCAAAAGTCTCTTTGATTATCTTTTTTCCCTCTTCAGAAAGTACCGGTTCAGCGGCCCGGAGTATAAGCGGGAGGAGAATCTGCTTGCCGTGAGGTTCGGAGATTATGTATCGAAGATGGAGGAGTTCTACAGCAGAGAGGAAGAGCGGGAAGAGAGCCCTGTAATCGATTACCTTGCCGGCATGACAGATGATTACGCAATTGATTCCGTATATGAGATTATGGTCCCAAAACAGTTTTCGTTTCAATTTGATCAGTTTCTTATGGAATAATGCGCACGCTTTATCTAAAAAAGCAAGAATATACTTTTCATTCCCGGCCGGTTGTAGTATATTCTTTGAAATTGGTGATATGAGGTATATAATATGCCTTTCTGTATATTAGAGAGAGATAGGAAAACGTTCGAGTATTTCAAGAAATACGTAGAGTTTCTCGAAACCGAGAACCAGACCTGTCTTATCCTCGATAATAAAATACAAGCTCAGGAAATTAAAGAACACCTGCGTATCAACGGTATCAATTCTGCCGGTATCGATGAAAAGAAACGAGAAGAGATTTCAAAATGGATCGTCGAACATGCCAAGCCGTTTCGGGATTACCTTAATTCCATCAAGCTGGTCTATGTGGTATGGAAGTGCATGGGCAACAGCTGGAAAAACATCAGCTGGGAAGATTTTATTACCATAGAGGACAATCTTAATCAGTTGAAAGGTAATTGTCTCGACACCATCTTCTAATTTCAAGACATTTCAAGACCTTTCTGTCCCTGTTTTACCTACATTGCCTCACCAAAAAACATGCTGTTTACATAATCTTCCTGGAACTCGGGGGATGATGAGAGTTCGATGTACTTCGTCTCATCTACAATGCTGTCGCATTCGAACAGTTTGTGTTTGGAAAGCAGTGTAGTAATCGCACCCGAGCCGGCCGCGTTTCCGATTACTTTTATCTTGTTTTCCAGTTTTTCAGGAATAAGTCCGATATTTACAGCGTGGTTTCTGTCGATATAGTTGCCGAACCCTCCTGCTAAGTACACCACTTCGATGTCTTCCACATTTTTTTTCAAATATTTGATGAGAGTGGTAATTCCTGCCGCGATTGCCGCCTTTCCGTTTTGGATCTCCCGCACATCCCCCTGAGTGAGCATAATCGGCCCTCCCGACTCGCTCTCGTGCGAGATTATAAAAGCGGGTTTATCATCAAGAGTAGTCAAACGGTCTGCGAGCAATTTTCCGGTTTCGGTTGAAATCTCGTCCGCGCCTACCATCCTTCCGGTCGTATCGATGATGCCGAAGTAGAGCAGGGTAGAGACGGTATCTACAATTCCGGACCCGCAGATGCCTACCGGCGTTTTGTTTCCGATTGTTGTAAAGGTGAGGTCTTTTTCACTCATCGTAACACTATTGATAGCACCGTTAATTCCTCCCACCCCGTACCTAATGGTAGCACCTTCGAAAGCGGGGCCGGCAGCGGTAGAACAGGCGGTCATGTGGTCTTTGTTCCCGAGAACGATCTCTCCATTCGTGCCGATGTCTATCAAGAGACTCAATGCATCCGAAGTGTACATCTCGCTCGCGAGAACAGCGGAGATGATGTCCGCCCCGATATATCCTGAAAGTGCGGGAACAATGTATACTCGTCCTGCAGGTGCGATGTTAAGCCCGAGTTCACCTGCCGGAACGATCATACGGCGGGTAGATACCGGGATAAAAGGGACCGTCGAGATGTATCGCGGGGGAAGGCCCAATGCAAGGTGTAGCATCGTTGTATTTCCGACAAGAGACATACTGTAAATGTTGTTTCTGTCGATACTGTTTCTTGATAGCAGCGCTTCTATAAGCTCATTCAACTGATCGATGATACGGGTCTGGAGGGTATGGAGACCGTCTGTCTCTACCATGGTGTGATTTATCCGGGATATTACATCCTGGCCGAACTGTTTCTGTTTGTTGAGACCGGAAGTTGCATCGATCTTCTTTCCCCGGTCGAGATCAATCAGATACGCAACAACGGTGGTGGTACCGATATCAACGGCAATACCGTAATTGATTGTCGTCGTATCTCCGCCCTCTATGGTTAGCAGTTCCTGCTGATTGAATACCGCGGTTACCTTGTAGTTATGTTCCCGGAGAAGTTCCGGGATCTTGGCAAGCTCTTTTACATCGAAATGGATGTCCGGCTTTTCTAGCGCGGAAGCGATTCGAGTGTAGTCATCGACTTGATCGTCGAGATTCGGCTCAGTCATGGTGATGTACTGTTTTTCAACACACGGTTTTGTTTCTCCGTGATAATCGATACCTGATTCGAGTATCTGCACAGCATCGGTTTTGTCAGGAAGAGTTACTTCCATATCACCTTTAACGGGCGCTACACAGGCGAGACGGTAGCCGGCCGCCAATTCTTCTTTGGTAAGTTTTTTTTCATCAGCATCTGTAATAACGGGCGGCCCGTCTGCTGTAATTTTGACTTTGCATTTACCGCATATGCCCTTTCCCCCGCAGGGGGTTTCAACCAATTCTCTTTGTTCTTCCTCGAGAGCATTGAGCAGTATTGTATTTTCGCTGCAGGAAACGGTTTTCGAAATTCCATTGTAATTGACAGTAATGTTGTATTCAGCCATGAAAACACTCCACTTATGATATCTACCGTACTATATCAGACAGCAAACTGTCTGGAAAGGTCCTGTTGCCGTCTATAATAATAATAATTTTCATTTTCGTCTATATATTGTCATATATAAAAGATTGTTAATATTTAGAATACCCCCTTCCTTGTAACTATATTGCCGACATGATATTCTTAAGTAAATCGAAAATATAAGGAATTCAGTATGGCGCGAGAAAGATTGAAAACCGCATTGTCCCGCGGACTTATCGTCGTTTCAGACGGTGCATGGGGGACTATGCTGCAGCAGCGGGGATTGAAACCGGGAACATGCCCTGAGTTGATGTGCATTGAGCAGCCGGAGGTTGTTTACGGCCTGGCACGGGACTATATAGAAGCAGGTTCGAATATGGTAGAAACCAACAGTTTTGGCGGAAACAAATATAAATTGGACCACTATGGACTGGGCGAACGGGTAGGCGAGCTCAACGAAGAAGCGGCAAAGCTCTCCCGGAGGGCTGCCGGAGATGATAATTGGGTATTGGGATCGATGGGTCCCACCGGTAAGATGATCGTTATGGGAGATATTACCGAAGACGATTTTTATGCGGCTTTTAAAGAGCAGGCCGCCGCCCTCGAGCGGGGAAGCGCGGATGCAGTGATCGTCGAGACGATGAGCTCGACTGATGAAGCCGTGCAGGGTGTAAAAGCGGTTTCCGAAAACACCGGTTTAGATATCATCTGCAGTTTTACTTTTGAGCAGACGGTGCGGGGCGATTTCCGTACTATGATGGGGGTCTCCCCTAAGCAGGCCGCTGAGGCCGGCGCCGGTGCAGGGGCCCACATATTAGGGATCAATTGCGGTAACGGATATGATGGACTGGAAAACGTTCTCCGTGAAATGCACGAGACTGCACCCGAATTGCCTATTCTTATCCAGCCCAATGCCGGTATCCCGACCACTGTGAACGGAGTCGATGTGTTTCAAGCCACCCCGGAAGAGATGGCGGAGCGGGTCCGGCTCTGGATCGAATCGGGGGCCCGAATAATCGGAGGATGCTGCGGAACGACACCGGAGCATATCAAAGCCATTCGCCGGGCAGTAGATACCTACGGCAATTCCGTTTGAGTTTGGATTCTGCAAAAATACCAATAGAATTACAATAACAATAAGGTTTCAGAAGTTAAACTGTAGAACCATACTCTATATCAACAGGATTCATATATGGATAAAACTAATTTTATTAACGGCATTGAACCGATCGAGAACGGTGAATTACGGGATACCATCCAGGCGCGTCTGGATGATCTGACCAAACCGCAGGGGAGTTTAGGCAGACTGGAGGAGATAGCCGCACAGTACTGCCTCTGCAGGAAAAGTGCCGATGCCTCGATCGGATCTATGACGATGCTCACCTTTGCCGGAGACCACGGGATAACCGAAGAAAAAATAACCCCATACCCGCAGGAAGTGACTGTCCAGATGGTCCAGAATATGGTTGCCGGGGGAGCTGCGATCTCTGTGTTGTGCAGAAACGGGGGCATCCGTTCAAAAGTGGTCGACATCGGTACTGCCGGCAATTTTACTGCTCAGCCCGGGATAATCGGCCGCAAGATAGCTCGGGGCACACGCAATTTTTTAAAAGGGCCCGCAATGACTGAAACTGAATGCCGAAAAGCCATGGAGGCAGGATATACTCTTGCAGTTGAAGAAAACGCCGATCTCTACGGTATCGGAGAGATGGGAATCGGTAATACGAGCTCAGCATCCGCTCTCTACTCCCTGTTATTGGATGTCTCAGCCCGGGAGACGACCGGAGCAGGGACCGGGTCTACGGGGGAGCTCTTGGAGCACAAAATCGATGTAGTGGAAAGGGCTGTGGCGTTTCATCGACAGGAGTGGGACGGTGATCCGCTGGAGGCGTTACGGAGAGTGGGAGGGTTCGAATTGGCCGGTATGGCGGGGCTCATATTCGGGGCTGCTTCCAGAGGCGTCCCCGTCGTAGTTGACGGATTTATCTCCTCCGCCGCGGCCCTGGCAGCGATGCACGCACACGGGCCTGTCAAGGATTATCTCTTCTTTTCTCACGCATCTTCTGAGAAATTCCACAAAGAGTTTCTCTCCCGGCTTTCTCTCCACCCTCTGCTCGACCTCGGGATGCGTTTAGGGGAGGGGACCGGTGCGGCCCTGGCCATGCATATTATTTCACAGGCACTTAACTGTTATCACGAGATGGCAAGTTTTTCTCAGGCCGGAGTAGCTAATAAGGAGTAAGGACGACAATGCCTATAAAGATTCCGGACAAACTGCCCGCCTCACAGGTGTTGACTGAAGAAAATATCTTCGTCATGACCGAGACCCGGGCCATCCACCAGGACATCCGGGAATTGAAAGTGATTCTCCTCAATCTGATGCCGCTCAAAATCGACACGGAGATACACTTGATGCGCCTCCTTTCCAATTCACCCCTCCAGGTAGAGATAGAACTGCTGCACACTAAGACGTATATGTCGAAACACACGCCCGAAGAACATCTGGAAACGTTCTACAAAACGTTCGACGATGTTCAGCACAAGAAGTACGACGGGATGATCATTACCGGTGCTCCTGTGGAACAAATTGAGTTTGAAGAAGTGCAGTATTGGGGAGAACTCCAGGAGATTATGGACTGGTCAATTCACAATGTTACGTCCACCATGCATGTATGCTGGGCGGCGCAAGCCGGATTGTACTACCACTACGGTATTCCGAAATATCCGCTCCAGGATAAAATGTCCGGTATTTTCAGACACCGGGTCATCGCCCCACGTGCCCCCATTGTCCGGGGGTTCGATGACCGGTTTTATGCTCCCCACTCCCGATATACCGAGATCCGCCTCGAGGACATCGAAAAGGAGAGCAGCCTCGATGTCATTTCTTTTTCGGATGAGGCGGGGGTGTATATCGCTGCCAACCACGAAGACCGGATGCTGTTTGTAACCGGCCATGCCGAATATGACCCGCTCACGCTCAAAAAGGAGTATGAGCGGGACATCAAAAAAGGGCTCGATATAGAAATACCCAAGAATTATTTTCCGAACAACAATCCGGATGCGCAGCCTGTGGTCCAGTGGCGCAGTCATGCCAACCTTCTTTTTACCAATTGGCTTAACTACTACGTATACCAGAAAACTCCGTACGATCTCGAAAAAATCTATTAGTTACTGCCTCAAACCTTGTTGCACGAGCGTTGAGGTTTTAAAGCTTTGGAGGCGAAATTGCTTGACAGATTTTAATAAAAATACTACCAATAAGAGTAAATTGGTAGTATAATACTATTACTGCTGCCAAAAGAGGAGATAAAAGATGAATATAGCGGGAAATGTTATAGAATTGATCGGGAACACTCCATTAGTCCGGCTCAATAAGCTGAACAGCGGAGGAGCTGCAGATATTGCGGTCAAGCTCGAATGGTACAATCCATTGTCCAGTGTCAAGGACAGAATTGGGGCGGCCATGATCGAAGCAGCAGAGAAATCGGGAAAACTGAAACCGGGAATGATAATCGTGGAGCCTACCAGCGGTAATACCGGTATAGCTTTGGCATTTGTCTCCGCCGCAAAAGGATACCGCTGTATTCTCACCATGCCTGATACGATGAGTGTAGAACGGAGGAAACTGCTCAAAGCGCTCGGTGCGGAACTCGTACTCACTGAAGGGTCTAAAGGGATGAAGGGGGCGGTCGCCAAAGCGGAGGAGATCGTCAAACAGGAAGGGAACGCCTTTCTGCCCCAGCAATTTACAAACCCCGCAAATCCGGACATCCACCGGAAGACTACGGCGGAGGAAATCTGGAGAGATACGGAGGGGAAGGTCGACATTTTTGTTGCAGGAGTGGGTACCGGCGGGACCATAACCGGTGTTGGAGAAGCGTTAAAAAGCAGAAATTCCGATATACAGGTCATTGCAGTCGAACCGGCGGGATCTCCGGTCCTCTCCGGCGGCCGGCCGGGCCCGCACAAGATACAGGGGATCGGTGCCGGATTCATTCCCGAAGTGCTCAATACGGAGATTATCGACGAGGTAGTTACCGTGGAGAATGAAGCCGCGGGAGATACCGCCCGAAGAATGGCGAAAGAAGAAGGACTGTTAGTCGGCTTGTCATCCGGGGCCGCAGTGTGGGCATCGTTGGAAGTCGCTAAGCGAGCGGCAAATAAGGGTAAATTGATCGTAACGATCAGTCCGAGTTCAGGAGAACGGTATCTGAGTACGTGGCTGTTCGAGGGGGCCGATGCGTAACCGCCTTGGAGATGCCGGGCTCATCGTGCCTGCTGCTGAAATGGGGCCTGCACGCAGCACCGTTTTTGCTTTATTAAAACCTAACTAAAGGAGGAGATACATGGCGCAGAAAAAATACCGTTTTGAGACGCTGTCCCTGCACGCGGGTCAGGAGGAACCGGACCCCGGTTCGCTTTCGAGAGCGGTCCCTGTACATAGAACGAGTTCCTATCTTTTCAAAGATACGGAGCATGCTGCTAATCTCTTTGCACTCAAAGAGCTCGGAAACATCTATACCCGGCTCGGCGGCCCGACCCAGTCGGTACTCGAACAACGTATTACGGCCCTCGAAGGCGGAATAGCCTCTGTTGCTTTCGCGTCGGGGACCAGTGCTATCCACAGCACCATTATCAATATTGCCAAGCAGGGAGATGAACTTGTATCGGCAAACAACCTCTACGGCGGCACTTATACGATGTTTGACGCGATACTGCCTAATTTCGGAATAAAGACTGCGTTTGTCGACCCGAAGGAGCCGGAAAATTTTGAAAAAGCGATTACCGAAAAAACAAAACTGGTGTATATAGAAACGATCGGGAACCCGGCCCTGGATGTCACCGATGTTGCCGCTGTAGCCGATATAGCCCATTCTCACAGAATTCCCCTGGTTGTTGACGGTACCTTTACCACCCCGTATCTGCTCCGGACTATCGAGTACGGTGCGGATATCGTAATTAACTCGCTGACTAAATGGATCGGCGGTCACGGGACCGCTATCGGGGGGATTGTAACTGATTCGGGAAACTTTGATTGGAAGCAGGGCAGTTTTCCCCTATTTCAGGAACCGGACCCCAATTATCACGGTCTGCGCTGGGCTTATGATCTGCCCGATGAACTCGCCCCGGCCGCGTTCGCCCTCCGTCTCCGGACGGTCCCCCTACGGAATCTCGGTGCCGCACTTTCTCCGGACAATGCCTGGATTTTTTTACAGGGTACGGAAACGCTGCCCCTGAGAATGCGGACCCATTCCGAGAATGCCCGGCGTGTTGCTGAGTTTCTGGCTGAAGACCGCAGGGTTTCCTGGGTCCGCTATCCCGGTCTTGCCGGTCATCCGACCCATCAGACTGCGGCCAAATACCTGACAAAAGGATTCGGAGGAATGGTCGTATTCGGTATCGAGGGAGGATACGAAGCAGCTGTCAAGCTGATCGACAGCATTGCCTTGTTCTCTCATCTGGCAAATGTGGGGGACGCGAAGAGTCTCATTCTCCATCCCTCGTCCACTTCCCATTCACAGTTGAGTGAACAGCAGCAGCGGGAAGGGGGCCTGACTCCGGAACTGATACGGCTTTCGATCGGTCTCGAACACATCGACGATATTCTAGAAGCCCTCGATGAGGGGCTTTCGGCGGCACATGAAGCTTGAAGGTAGATTCGATAGGGAGCTGTTATGAAGTTGTCGACGAGAAGCAGATACGGTGTACGGTTGATGTATGAACTGGCCCGGAATTACGGAAGATCACCCGTTATCCTAAAGGAAATCGCCCGGCTGCAGGATATATCCGAGAAGTATCTCTCTAAGCTCATCATCCCGCTCAAGGGAGCACATCTTATCAACTCATCCAGGGGTTCCCATGGCGGTTATTCCGTAGCACGGGACCCATTGACTATTACCTTGAAGGAAATAGTCGAGATTCTGGAAGGAGACATAACTCCGGTGGAGTGCGTGAAAAACCCGGAAGTATGCCCCAGGACGGAGGGCTGCCCGTCCCGGGACGTATGGTGCAGGCTCGACCGGGCCATCTCCGGCCTCCTGGAAGAAATTACCTTAGATGACCTGGTTAATGAGGAGACCGAAAAGATGGAAACGTACAATTACATCATATGAAAATATGTGTGTTTGTGTTCGTTGACATAATCTTACAAATATAGTAATATATATCGAAATCACGTTTTCCTCAGAACTTGCGGAAGCAAATAAAAACAGTAAAGGAGTTTGTATAATGAAGAAAATTTTATTCATCATGCTGATCTTAGGTTTGGTCGCAGCAGCGGCATTCTCGAGAGGAAAGAAAGAAGAGCCTGCTCCGGCCTCTGCGGATGAGAACGAAGCGGAAGTGACCGGCGGTCCTTACGCTGCAAACCAGACGGCAACCGCGTACATCTACATCCACGGCGGTTACGTGGGAAAAGCTGTTGCGGAAACCGATGGAGAGGGATATCTTACCGTATCGCTTGACGAAGCCTTCCTTCCCCATACCCTTGCCGAGGTCGATATTGAAGCAGAAGAATGGAGCGAAGATAATACCGTACTTTTCGACAGTCACGGCGATACCTATGCAGCTAAATATGTTGAATACAACGGCACAATTTACGTGGGCGTTCCCGCAGGAACATCAATTACCTACGTTGAGGCCAATGAAAACGGCGGGCCCGCTGGAAACACGGACCTCGAAAAGGAAATTATCAGAAGTCAAGGGACCATGGCTGCGTATTATGCACTCATCTCCGCGGGCGAGTTCAAGATCTTTACCGAATTCGGCGGAGAACCCATTGACGTAACAACTACAAGCTACGGCGGTCTCACTAAAAAGAACGCCCCTGGATACTGGTCTTTCGGCCAGACCTGGATTGGCAATATTACCGCGATTGAAGAATTTATCGCCGAAAACGGCGTACGGTTCAAGCTTTCTCAGGCAAAAAGAGCGGAAGAAGAAAACGCCGACGGCTTGAAACTCTGGTCTGTTGCCGATGTTGTTACCGGCGCTACCAACTCTGATTTCAAAGAATATTTAGGTTTGGCGCAGTACGCGGCCGGGAAATTAAAAATTAAATAGTAATCGGGGTCAACTGAAAAAACTTCTGTTTTTTCAGTTGACCATCTTAAACAGAAGATCGAACGATGGGAATAATCCATCCTAGGAATGCATCATAACTGATCGTACTCAGGGTTGATATCGACTTTCTGGAGACGCCGGGAATTGGTGACGACATTTATGGAACTGAACGCCATTGCCAGCTCTGCTAAGACCGGGTGCATCAAGCCTAAGATGGCCAGCGGGACCATGATGATATTGTAGAAGAATGCCCAGAACAGGTTCTGCTTTATCTTCTTGAATACAGCATTACTCAGGTTTACAGCTTTTACCACCGCACTGAGGTCTCCCCGGACCAGCACGATGTCCCCCGCTTCAATAGCGATGTCTGTTCCGGTCCCGAGAGCAACTCCGACATCGGCCTGGGTGAGAGCAGGGGCGTCGTTTATCCCGTCCCCGGCCATAGCCACGATTTTTCCTTCCGCTTGGAGTCTCTTGATTTCCTTGACCTTCTGGTCCGGAAGAACGTTTGCCAGCACCCGTTCTATCCCCAATTCATCGGCAATTGCACGGGCGGTCCGCTCATTGTCTCCAGTGAGCATTACCGGCTGCAGTCCGAGCTTCTGCAGTTCCTTTACGGCCCGGCCGCTGTCCTGTTTTATCTGATCGGCTACAGCCACAATGCCGGCAAGCTGTTTATCCACGGCAACAAGCATGGCTGTTTTCGCCTCTTCCTCGAGTGTTTTTTTCGCATTCTCGGTATTCTCATCAATTGTAATTCCGTACTGGTCGAGGAGTGCGGCCGTCCCCACAGTTACTGATCTGCCGTCAATTACCGCCCGTATCCCGGCCCCGCTTACCGCTTCGAACGAGTCCGCTTCAGCCAATGCAGGGAATGCAGGAGCTTCCTTACCGTCATTATCTTCACTCCGGCCGGCCCCGCGGGCGTATTCAGCAATAGCGGCCCCTAAGGGGTGCTCCGAGCCTCTCTCTGCTGAACCGGCATAGTGGAGCAGCTCTTTCTCGGTAAATCCGTTTACGGTGATTACATCCGTGACACCCGGTTTTCCTTCGGTAATAGTTCCGGTCTTATCGAGTACTATGGTGGTAACGTCTTTCATGGTCTGAATGGCAGCTCCTTTCCGGATCAGCACACCGTTTTCAGCACCCATTCCGGAACCGACCATCAAGGCGGTAGGTGTCGCGAGCCCCAAGGCACACGGGCAGGCAATAACCAAAACGGCGATGGCGGCAAACAGGGCAAGAGCCACATCTCCCATGCCCGGATTGACCCAGGGAATAAACGCCGCGGCCCATACTGCAATCGACTGAAAGAAACCCGGAAACAGGAGCCAGGCAATCAGAGTCAGCCCCGCTATACCGATAACGATAGGAACAAAAACCGACGTGACTCTGTCCGCGAAAGTCTGAATCGGCACTTTCGTCCCCTGTGCTTCCTCCACGAGTTTGATGACCTGGCTCAAGAAGGTGTCCTTGCCCACTTTCGTTGCCCGCACTTTGAGTAGACCGTTTTTGTTTACAGTAGCGCCGATTACTTCGTCGTTTTCCTTTTTCTCGACAGGAAGGGACTCGCCCGTGGCGATGGATTCGTCTACACTGCTCGATCCGGAAACGATGATGCCGTCTGTGGGTATTTTTTCTCCGGGCCTCACCACCATGACATTCCCTATCTGCAGTTCTTTTATCGGTATCCGCCGCTCTTCGCCTTCTTCCTCGATAGTTGCTTCTTTAGCCCCGAGTGTGAGAAGTTTTTTGATGGCCTCGGAGGCGCGCCCTTTTGCTTTTGTTTCGATAAACCTGCCGGTAAGATGAAATGCCATTATCATACCTGCTACTCCGGCAAAATTGGCAAAAGCCGGACCGATCCCGAATTGGTGGAGGAGGGCGACGACCCCGGTAGCGAGGGAGGCGAGCGTACCCATTGCAATAAGTACGTCCATGTTCGGAGAAAGATGTATTGCTGAAATTGCAGCACTTTTGAGAGTGTGCCGCCCCGGAATAAACAGAACCGCACAGCTGAGGGAGAGCATCCCTATTGTGAACCCTATATGGCCGAGTATATGGAAACCTGCGATCATTTCCGGCAGCATCCAGAGAATGATAGGGATGGTAAAACCCCACGCTGTCCACATTCGCTTTGCCGCCTGATCTACTTTTTCCCGGTCGTTTTTCAGTTCATCTTCCCCGGCGGGGTCTTCTTCCGGGGGGAGCATCGTAAAACCTGCCTGATCGACAGCTTTTTTTAAATCATCATAACCCGTTTGATTGGAACGGTACGTAACCTGAGCTGTTTCGGTTGCCAGGTTTACTGTTGCCTGTTCGATACCGGTCACTTTTTTAAGTGATTTTTCTACATTGGCAACACAGCTGGCACAGTGCATTCCTTCGACCCGATAGGTTTTTGTAACTACATTATTACTAATTTTGTAAGATTTATTATTGTTCGCAGCCTCTTTTTCCTTTGTTATCATGTCTTTCCTCTCCTTGGACTCTGCTCGTACTCTCCCGGTTATCAGCCGGTTTTTCGGAATTTTGAGAGAACGCTCATTATTTCTTCGAGCTTTTCCTCTTTTTGGCCTGGGTCCCCGCTTCGGACGGCATCAGTAACACAGGTATGGAGGTGCTGCTCCATCACCGCGTCTTCTACACCGTGCAGGGCGGCAACGACAGATGCGGTTTGCGTGAGGATATCAATACAATACCGGTCTTCATCTATCATTTTTTGAAGGCCGCGCACCTGACCCTCGATTCGCTTGAGCCGGGAAACGACCTTTTTTTTCTGCTCCTGATTAAGCATATTGCTATTCCCTCGTTAACATTAAGGTAGCTCTTTCAAAATTAGTCTTAATTTTGAAAGAGCCTCCATTATTTGCTGCTTTTAATATACTATAGGGGGGTATGGTATGTCAATAAAAATTATTACCCACATTGTATACCGGCTGCTATTTCCGTATCCGGCAGTCAATCCCATGCGATTTTATTTCCGCCTGCATCGATTCCAGGAGGCTGTCCGGGTACGGTTCCCGCTCGCTGTAGGAAGGTTCGAGAGTTTTCCCGGGACGGAAGGGTACCAAGTAATGGAGGCGGGCACCTTTTAACAGAGGCACCATTTCGCAAATATCATCTCTTTCTACGATCCCCGGAACAACAGTGGTTCGAAACTCGTGGATGATCCCGGATTTTTTTATGATTTCCGCTGTTTCTGCAACAAAGGCCGCTGTCTGCTCTTCACCGGCCCTCCCGTCATGTTCTACTAAGTAATATTTTGACGGTGCGGTTTTGATATCCAGTGCAATATAGTCCGGCCGTGTATCGGGCGAATCGATGAGTGTTTTCAGCTGCTTCGGAAAACTCCCGTTGGTGTCTATTTTTACCTTGTAACCGAAGTTTTTGCAGATGGTTATAAACTCTCCGATGTCCCGGTGGAGGAGGGGTTCACCACCGGTAATGCAGACCGCCCGGAGCACTCCTGCCCGCTTTTGAAGATGAGCGAGCACTTCTTTTCGGGTTGCGAGGTCAGTTGGGTACGGCGGTGCGACGAGGTGAGGGTTGTGGCAGTAGGGGCATCGGAAATTACACCCGGGGGTAAAAAGCGCTGCTCCAACTTCCCCCGGGTAATCGAGAAGGGTGGTTTTAACCAGACCGAACTGTTCTAAAGCCATTGTCCTAAAGCCGTGCCAAAACCAGCCGGATACGATAGATGAACATCATTGAGCAAGCAGTACTGCAGGAGAGCTTATTAGGTAACAGTAACCGCTTCCCCGCGAGAAAAACATTTCTGAATGGACCGGACGTCGTGGACCCGACTCATCTCCTGATCTTTCCCGTTAAATAGGATCACCGTCGGTGTGCTCAGTACGGAAAACTCACGGGCCTTTTCCATTCCTTCTTCCGTATCAACGTCTATAAACGCACCCTTTATTTTTAGCCCCTCGAGATAGTGCCTCACCGGAGGACAGTTGGGGCAGCTTTTTCTATAAAAATAAACGTATGACGCAGGTTCGTCCGTCCCGCACCCGTTTTCCCGCTCAGTATCTGTTTCAGCCGCAGCTGATTTAACAGTCCCGCTTAGGCCGGCGTCTAGGCTGGGCACGGAGAAAAGTCTCCTGAAGTTGTACTCTTCCCGCTTGCCCCGATTCCAGTTTTTTACGGACCGGTAGTAACCGACAATACGGGTGTACACTTCTGTTTCAGTTCCTTCCACTGAGGCGAGTTCCTGGTTCAAAGCTGCTATTTCCGTATCTATATCTTGTACCGTTCTCATCATTCTACTCCTTATTGTGCAGTAATGTTTTTCTCTCTTTTTCGAGTGCTTTGATTTTTTGTTTTATCTTCTTCCGTTCTTCTTCTCTGCATTTCGGGCAGTGGAAATGTTCACCCGAAAGGTATCCGTGAATCGGACAGACAGAGAAGGTCGGACTGATCGTGAAATAGGGAAGCTTATAGTGGGATGCAATTGTACGGACCAGTTTCATGCAGGCCTTCCAGTCGGTAACTGCTTCACCCAAATAGGCGTGAAAGACCGTTCCACCGGTATATTTTGTCTGCAGTTCGTCCTGATGATCGAGGGATTCGAATATATCTGTACTGAAATCTACAGGTAGCTGAGAAGAGTTGGTGTAATACGGTTCGCTGCTCCCGGAGGCTACGATGTCAGGATACTGCTCTTTATCATGTTTTGCTAACCGGTAACTGGTACTTTCGGCCGGAGTTGCTTCGAGGTTGAAAAGATCACCGGTTTCCTCCTGAAAATCGGCAAGTTGATTGCGCATATAATCGAGAATCTCTTTTGCAAACTCTGCACCTTCCTCCGTCGTGATGTCTTCTCCCAAAAAGTTGAGGAGACACTCGTTCATCCCTACGATCCCGATCGTTGAAAAGTGATTATTGAGATGTTTAAGGTACCGTTTTGTGTAAGGGAACAGACCGGCGTCCATGAGTCTGTTGATCACTTTCCTTTTTATGACGAGGGATTCTGCAGAGAGTTCCATCAGGTGGTCGAGCCGTTTGTAGAAATCCCGCTTCGAGTTTGCCATATATCCTAAGCGGGGCAGGTTGATGGTCACCACCCCGATCGAGCCGGTAAACTCATCAGAGCCGAACAAACCGCCTCCCCGCTTACGGAGCTCCCGTTTGTCGAGTTGAAGACGGCAGCACATCGACCGGACATCTTCCGGATTGAGATCACTGTTGATAAAATTCTGAAAGTAGGGGGTACCGTATTTTGCAGTCATTTCGAAGAGCAGCCTCGCATTTTCCGTATCCCAGATGAAATCGTCGGTAATGTTGTATGTGGGGATGGGGTACTGAAAACCTCTGCCGTTCGCATCGCCTTCGATCATCAATTCGATGAATGCCCGGTTGATCATATCCATCTCTTTTTGACATTCCCCGAAGGTAAAATCCAGTTCTTTCCCGCCGACAATTGCCGGACGGTCTGCCAGGTCTGCAGGGACGCTCCAATCGAGGGTGATGTTTGTAAACGGGGCCTGGGAACCCCACCGGGACGGGGTGTTGACCCCGAAAATAAAACTCTGGATAGACTGTTTTACTTCTTTATCAGAGAGGTTGTCCTTCTTTACAAACGGGGCCAGATACGTGTCGAAACTCGAGAGGGCCTGAGCTCCCGCCCATTCGTTCTGCATAATTCCTAAAAAGTTGACCACCTGCTGAATCAGCGTGTTAAGATGTCTCGCCGGCATTGAGGTGATTTTGTCGGGAACACCGCCTAATCCTTCCTGGATGAGCTGGCGCAGCGACCAACCGGCGCAGTAACCGCTGAACATGGAAAGGTCGTGGATATGAAAATCGGCATTGATGTGCGCGGAAGCGATTGATTCAGGATAGATGTTTTTGAGCCAGTAGTTTGCCGTAATGGTGCCGGAATTGTGGAGGATCAATCCGCCCAGTGAGAAATTGACGTTCGCATTCTCATTGACCCTCCAATCCGACTGAGAAAGATACCCGTCCATCGTTGCATTGATGTCGAGCATCAATTTCTTTGTATCTCTGATTACCTCGTGCCTGGCCCGGTAGAGGATGTAGGCTTTGGCCAAATCGACTTCTTTTGCTTCGATAAGAACCGATTCTACAAGATCTTGGATCTCTTCGATTGCAGGGACGGAGTTCGGATGTCTTCCGTCCATGAACTTCTCGAGTTTCTCTTCGGTTTTTCGGGTAAGTTTTTCGGCAAGATCGTCATCGATATCTCCCTTTACGGCCCGGATTGCTTTTGCAACAGCATTGTAGATCTTTCCGCGGTCGTATTGCTCAATCCGTCCGTCTCTTTTTACGACTTTTCCGATGACACCTTCTGCCGCTCTTCCGTTCACTCTTCCGAGAAACTCCTCCCAGTAGTTCTGTCTATCCTGCAAGCTATCCCCTCCCGTTACTGTTATTGATGCGTTAATTTTTCGATTTCATTCATAAATGCCTCAACATTATCGAACATTTTATACACAGAGGCGAACCGCACATACGCGACTCGGTCGATGTGGTAAAGTTTCTTAAGCACCAAATCTCCGAGTTCATGTGCCGGGATCTCATGATTGCTTTTTCCCATCATGAGGGCGGTATCTTCTATTTCCCGCAGCATTTCCTCAATGGTTGTGGTGGACACCGGTCGTTTCTCGAGGGACCGTACGATTCCCCGTTCGAGTTTCCCGATATCGAACGGTTCTCTGCGGCCGTCCCTCTTAACCACCATTAATTTCTTTTCTTCGACATGCTCGTAGGATGTAAAGCGGTATCCGCAGGTTAGACATTCTCGACGCCTTCGTATTGCTGTCGCTTCGGCAATAGGACGTGATTCAATGACCTTATCGTCAAGACTCCCGCAGTGCGGACACTTCATCCTCTATTTCTCCACTATAGGGCAGTGTACCGGTCTCATAACTGCCGCTAAATATAGTGCTTTATGAATAACAAACTTCATATTAACACACTACATGTTGTGCTGCAAGTACTATCTGGTTTTTTTATCGGTTTCCTTCAATAAAATACTAAATACTTTTTAAGTACTTTGCACTACTGACTATTGCCAAAACCATCCGTATTCTGCAATATAACTTCTAGCAGGATAAAAAGGGTCACAAAGCATGGATGAAGAAAAAAAAGACGATATTCCGCTGGAGCGGATCAAGGAACACCTCATCGAAGATCTGCAGGACCAGTATGCGCGGGGAATTCTCGATATGGACGAATACGAAGAACTGGTGAAAAAAACGCGAGAAATCGAGAACAAATACGATCTGGCCCGTCTTGCCGATGACCTGCCCGACCTACGGAGACCTGGAGACACTGCTGGAGAGAAAAAGAGCAGTGCAGGGCAGCACAGTTCACACCGCCGACCGGAGAATGATCATCACTCTTCCGCGGACCGGCCCCATCCGCGGGAATTGGGAACGGTGGATTCAATCGTTTCGGTAATGGGTGAGAACCGAAGAAGCGGCAGATGGAAGCCGGCGAAGCAGATTAAAGTGTTCACCCTCATGGCTGATCTGAATATTGATTTTACTCACGCGGAGTTTTCATCCAATACCGTTTATATTGATTTCTTCTCTATTATGTCTGATGTGGATATCATTGTTCCCCCGCATGTGCAGGTAGAGTTCAGCGGGACTCCTGTGTTGAGTTCACATAAAGATAAAACAATTAAAGTGGGTGGTCAAAACGGCCCGGTTTTACGAATTAATGGGGTATCTTTTATGGCAGACGTGGTGGTAAAAGAAAGTGATATCGAATAACCATACATGTAAGCGGATAGAAGGGCTCTCTGTTCTCGTTCTTGTCGGCATAGTAATAGCCTCGCTTTTCGGCTGTACAAATGACAGCCGGGAATCCAATAACAATAACCCCATTTCGAAAGAAACTCGTGCAGTGCAGGAGGTCCTCTACAAAGAGGCGGCCATTAGCGAACAATTAGATGACTACTCCATTACCTATTTTACCTCTTCCGAGGGGCAGCAGGAGTCTGTACCTCTCTCGGAGAGTGATGAGCCGTTTACCATAACCGACTACGGCCCGGTCGATGAACTTCCCGCTGAACTGGAGTACCCTTCTATTTATGTCACTTTCTCGCAGCCGGTCATCCCGTTAAGCCGCCTCGGCAGTGTGGAAGACAGCAGCAATGTTTTTCGAGTTGATCCGCCCGTAAAAGGTGTCTTCCGCTGGTACGGGACGAGAATGGTAAGTCTCGATGTTACAGAAGAGCTGCTGCCGCAGCGGGAGTATACCGTTACAGTCAACAAAGATCTCACCTCTTTAGGCGGGAAAAAACTTACCGGGGATTCCTCGTTTGCCTTTAGAACCGAATATCTATCTGTGAGGGATTTTTTTACCGGTGTAACTGAGCGGGTTGATGATCTCGAGGATGTCCCCCTAGACGAAGCAAAGAGAATCCACATCGTTTTCTCTTATCCGGTTGATGTAGAGACTATAGAACCGTACATCGATCTCTTCTGCCGAAACAAGCCGTATTCTTTTACACTTCACCGCCCGTCATCAAAAACCGAGGAATTGAATGAGCGGACCGCGGTCCTCTCTGTGGATGAAACTTTTCCTCCGGATAGCGATGTGCAGGTGATTATCAACCCCGGAGCGCGTTCCTTTCCGGAAGCTCTTCCTATACCAAAGCCGATTATAAAAAGGTTTCATACCATCACCCCGTTTCACTTCGAGGAGTATACGAGTTACTCGTGGTCTATCCCAAGGAGCGAAGACGGTGACGCAAATCCGGTTTACCTGAAGTTCAGCCATCCCGTGGCTGAAGATGGGCTCCATAAAAAGATCACTGTTATCCCTTTTCGGGAAGTAAGAGAAGAACATGTTTCTGTGTGGGGTAATACAGTCAAACTGAACAATTTGTTTCAACCTGACTCGACCTATACGGTTGTCCTCGACTCTGCGGTCCGCGATGCCTATGGAAGAGAGCTCGGTAGAGCGGCTTCGGTCGAGATCTCCATACCGCCGGCGGAACGGTATTCGTTTTTCCCCAATACGGGTACCCGAATGCTCGAAGCGCAGTTCCCCTCAAAGATCGTGTGGGAAACTCAGAACGTATTCGAAGGAGTATGGAAGGCGGCATCGGTGGAAGACCCCTACGGCTCATTCGATCCCGGGGAGCTGTATCCGTTCGATTTTTCAGGGGTCGAGGAGAATGTCCGCCATTTCGAGGAACTCGATCTTACACCGTGGTTGAACAGTGCGGGGAAAGGGTTTGTGGGCATAGCCTGGAATTTCAGTGAACCGGATGATGACGGAAAGAGAAAACCGTGGGGTAAACGTGAACTTCGGCTGCAGGTCACCGACTTAGCGGTCACTACACGGTACGGTTATAACAAAGCAATTGTAATGGTTACCTCTCTTCAGACCGGCGAGCCGGTGGATGATGCCCGAGTGAGTCTTCTCGACAAGATGGAGCAAAAAAGAAGTGCTGTTACTGATGAAGAAGGGCTGGCGGTTTTCACTTTTGAGCGGGGAGAGTATGACCGGTTGTTCGGGGACAGAGAGTATGCCTGGTCTGATCATCTGCGGATCGAAGTGGAAAAAGGGAATGATACAATCATCTTTAAGCCGAACAGCAGTCATAACGCCTGGCGGTTCGGCATCTATAATGATCTGCCTCCTACCCGCATCGGGGACCCCCGTATGGTCTGTCACCTTTTTACCGACCGCGGAATCTACAAACCGGGCGAAGTGCTCTCCTTCAGAGCAACAGACCGTACGCTTCAGTTCGGACGGTATGAGGCCTATACAGGACCGTATGAAATTACGCTGCAGGAACCGGGCTATGACGGCCGAGTACTTGAAACGATTACGGGTACTGCAACCGAAAACGGAGGAATTGCAGGCTCGGTACAGCTGCCGGAAGCTCTAGACCCGGGATTTTACACTATCATGTATACCCGAGACGAAAAAAGTGCATACTTCTCGTTCCAGGTAGCCGAGTTCAGACGGCTCGGTTTCCAGGTGTCAATAGAAAAGCCGGACATTACCTATTATCAGGGAGATAAAGTCGGTTTTCCGGTCAGCTCCGATTATCTTTCCGGCGGAGCTGTAAGTAAAGGGAGCTATGAATCCGTATGGTTCAAAGAACCGTACCGTTTCACCCCCGGTCAGGAGAGTAATGAAAAAGAGCGGATTGCGCAGTACCGTTTCTGCCCCGATGATTATGACGGAAGAAAACATCTGGCAACGTCGGTTGGCGTGCTGAATGCTTCCGGAGAGTTTACGACGAATTTTCAAACAACAAACGAAGGTATTGTCGGCATGCCCTATATCTACGAATTGGAAGCCCGGGTAACTGACATCAGCAATCAGCAGATCGCCGCCCGGAAGGGAGTACTGGTGCACCCCGCCTCGTTTTACATCGGGGCCAAGTTGAAGGATGCCACCGACTCATACTGGTCTCCTTTTGTAGAAAAAGGAAAACCGGCCGATGTTGAGTTTATTACAGTCGGGCCGGACGGAACGCCCGCCGGGGACGTGGTGGAAGAGTCAACGATTTCTGTCGAATTATACCGGGTAACGTGGAAACTTGCCCGGCAGCAGGGTGTATATGAGCATTTCAATACCCGGTGGGAGCGGGTCGAAGAACTTGTAACCGAAAAAGAGGCGAAGCTCTCCGATTCGAGCGGATCCGTACAGGTCACCCCGCCGAACAGCGGCTCTTACTATGTCCGGTTGGAGGGAACTGATAAAAGCGGAAGAACAGCTGTAACCGAGTTCTCTTTTTATGCGACAGGTGCAGGGTATGTTCGGTGGGGCGGGGGGAATGAAAATGAAATTACCCTCAAGCCCGACCGCGATATGTATGAGCCCGGAGATACGGCCCGCATGTTGGTACAAACTCCGCTGCCTGAAGGTCGGTATCTGCTTACCATCGAAAGGGAAGGGATACTGGATGAGCGGATTATTACATTGGAAGGTTCCGCCCGGTTAGTAGAGATTCCTATAACGGAAGAGTATCTTCCTGTAGTCTATATTTCACTCGCCTCATACTCGGTACGCAGTGGTGAGCCGACCCATACCTATTTTGAACCGGACCTCGACAAACCGAAGGGGTACTTTGGAATTACTCCGATTCGGGTTACTCCGGAAGGCAGGAGAATCGAACTCGAGCTTACGAGTGATAAAAAAACCTATCTGCCCGGCGAAGAGGCAACTGTCACTGTGGAGGCGAAAAGAGGCGGAGAGCCGGTTGCCGGGGCAGAGGTGGCGCTGGTGGCGGCGGACCGGGGAGTACTCGATCTTATCTCCTATCATATTCAGGACCCCATCGGATTTTTCTATAATTCATCACGGTTTCCGCTGGGGGTGCGCGGGGCCGATTCGAGGTCGCTTCTTATCGATCCTGTTACGTACGAGGTAAAAGATCTTCGGGGCGGGGACGCGGGAGATGGGAAAATGGAGGAGCCACAGGGCGCAGCTTCGATTAAGGAGCGGAAAGATTTTAATCCGACCGCACTTTTCGAACCTTTTCTCATAACGGATGAAGCGGGAAAAGCAGCAGTGACCTTTACTCTGCCGGACACGCTCACTCGGTACCGGGTTACTGCGGTTGCGGCAAAAGAGGACCGTTTCGGGATCGTCGAAGATGAAATTCCGGTCAGAAATCCGATCAACGTAAAAACGGCCTTTCCGCTAAAGCTCCGTCTGCGGGACACCGCGGTAGGCAGTGTTATTGTAACCAATGTAAGCGGTGAATCTCATGAGATCGAAATCGGCATTGAATCCGATCTGCTCGAAATAACCGGTAAGACCAGCCATAGTTTCGTTATCCCCGAAGGTGCAACATTGGAAGTGCCTTTTAAACTATCGGCGGCCCGGGAGGGAACAGCCGCTGTTACCATCACTACCCACTCAGAAGTTGTAAACGAGAAGCTCATAGAAGAGATAGAAATTGAAAAACCGTATGTCTATGAATCTTTTACTACAGTCGGGGAGACGAACGAGCGGGCGGAGGAAGGAGTCGTTATTCCAACCGGAGCGGAAGACGGAATCGGAGGACTCTTTATCACCCTCGACGGTTCACGTATCTCTTTGGCAAAAGAAGCAATCGAATATCTCATCTCCTATCCGTTCGACTGTATGGAACAGCGGGTAAGCAGACTGCTCCCGTTTATTCTGCTGGATGAGTATCTCATCGATTCGGGCATAGTGGAGGATTATGAGTCGATCAAAGCGCGGGTAGGGGAAGAGCTTCTCTTCTGGTCTACCATTCAGCAGAATGATGGAGGCTTCCCTCTCTGGCCGGAACATCCCGTTCATTCATCCTATTATACGACCATTCGTGTCGCTCATCTGCTCCATCAGGCAAAAGAAAACGGTTTCTTGGTCCCCGAGGAAATCGATCAGCAGGCTATGCTCGCATACCTCATTCCCGATCAAAACAGGGGAGGGTACTCAGATTTTCTCACACTGTATAGTCTCTATGTCCGGTCTCTTTTTGGTGAAGATGTATATTATCAGGCTAATCGGTATTTTCACAGAGGAGATGCAATCGGATTGACAGGGTACGGGTTTTTAGGGCTCACTTTTTTGGAGCTCGGAGATACGGCTATGGCGGGAAATTGCCTCAAGAGGATAAAGCAGTTTATCCGTCCCGGCACTCAGACGCTCGATATTACCGATACCTATGAAACTGAAACTTACTTTTATAATTCCCAGATCGAACAGCTCTCTGTTCTTCTCATGCTTGCCGGACAGTTAGAGGGGGAAGAAGATGTGAGGAGAAAAGGGCTTAATACGCTTCTTGCCAGGCAGAAATCTTCCGGATGGAGGAATACGGTAGAAAATCAGTGGGTAATACAGGCGGTGTCTGCTCTTGCCCGGTCAGGTGAGGATACTGGTCCCCGGTTTGATGCAACAATTGTGTTAAACGGAAACGAACTCGATACGGCCGCGTTCGAAGGCGCTGCTGCTCCTCCGGCTTCATTTCAGTATGATTTTCGATCCACGCAGTTTGAAAACCTCGGCAGAGATACTGTCCTTCCTCTTGCATTCGAAAAGGACGGTACAGGCACTCTCTACTATACCGCAACTCTCCGTTACGCACTCCCCCAGGAAATAACTGCCGCCCGCGATCTCGGGCTCTCAATCATATGCAGCTATGAGGACCTGGAGGGAAATCCGGTGGAGAATAACCGCTTGACTGCCGGAGAGACGTACCGCGCGCGTATTACAGTAACCAGCCATCGCCGCAGGAATTTTGTCGCACTTCGCGCTCCGGTTCCTTCCGGATGCGATATCGTCAACAGTTCTTTCGATACCGGACCTCAGTTCGAAGAATACGATACAGATGAGAATGATACTGCCGGGATGGAGCGGGATTTCTACCGCATACCGCCTATACAGAAGATCATGGTAAATGAAGTCCGCTATTTCTGGAACGATTTTCCTCCCGGAAAACAAGAGGTTTCTTTTATTTTCCGCGCGACCAGCCCCGGTGTATATCCGACACCTCCGGTAACCGCCGAATGTATGTATGAACCGGAAATTGCAGGAAGAACTGAAGGAAAACTGTTTTTTATCAGGTGGAACAATCCGTAAAACAATTTTCATTCTCACAGCTGTTTTTCTCCCCCTGCTGATCTTTATTGCAGGGACGGCATTGCTCCCATTTCCTGAATTGGACCAATTCTTAGAAGAGAAGCAGAGTACTGTCATTCGGGACAGAAAAGGTGAGCTTCTCTGGATCGTACCGGTCGATGATCAGGGTCTAAGAAGGGAGTTTGTTCCGCTCGAAAAGATTCCGGACCATGTGGTAGAGATTATGCTCATAAGTGAGGATAAACGGTTTTTTTTCCATCCCGGTGTTGATTTGTATGCCGTAATACGGAGCTTGTATCAGAATATTCGCCATAGAGAGATCGTAAGCGGGGCATCTACTGTAACCATGCAGTTGGCCGGCATAATGCTCGGTACTGAACGAACTCTTCGAGCTAAAATGAAAGAGATGTTTACCGCAGTAAGGATCGAGCTCCGACTCTCCAAAAGAAAGATATTAGAGGAGTGGCTCAATGCTCTTCCTTTCGGTTTTCAGGCCGAGGGAGTAGGGACCGCCTCCCGCATTTTTTTTGGAAAACCGGTATGGAAGCTCACTCCGGCAGAGACCCTTATTTTAGCAGTAGTACCCCGTTCTCCTGCAGCTTATAACCCGTTTTTCAATAAGGAAGCTTGTGCGGCTGCAGCGTTTGCTCTTGCTGAAGAAAAAGGGATACCGATCGGAAAAGAGACGATCGAAAAAACGGTTGCAGATATTGCCTATAAGCCTACCGTTAAAAAAACACCGCATTTTATCGACTATCTGTTGGACCATTCAGACCAAACGGTAAATAGAGAACGTAAAGAGGATATTTTCTCCAGTCTTGATCTCGAACTTACCAACTGGTTAAGGGAGCGGCTTGCTTATTACGTGGGACGTGAAGAGAGGAACAGAATCCATAACGGTGCGGGGCTTCTGCTCGACAATCGAACAGGAGAGATCCTGGCATATGTGGGGGCTTATGATGTAAAAGACACAGAACAGGGGAGTATGATAGATGCCGTACACATCAAAAACCAGCCCGGTTCCGCAATCAAACCGTTTCTCTATGCACTCGCCATAGAGGAGGGATTTCGCCCGAATACGGTGTTACCGGACATCCCTCTTACTTTTGGAGCGGAGCACATGTATGAACCGCTCAATTTTAATAACGCTTTCCATGGACCGGTCCGCCTCCGCGTAGCTTTGGCATCATCCCTCAACATACCGGCAGTGTATACGCTCAATACAGTGGGGGTACCCCGCTTTGAAGAGTTTTTGATAGGCCTCGGATTCGACTCTATCCGCGAGCAGAGAGCGGGGGCCGGTCTCGGGCTTGCACTCGGCAACGGTGAAGTAACCCTTTTCGAATTGACGCGCGCCTTTTCTCTTTTTCCCAGGAGAGGGGTACCACTGACAGTAACGCCTGTGAAGCGGGACGCTGCAGCCGGGTCCGGTCAGCGGGAAGAGAATGGACGGTTTGTCTCCCGCTATACCGCCGATATCATCTGCGACATCCTTCAGGATGACGCAAGCAGGTTTCTCGGGTTTCGGGACAATCCGGTCTTCGATTTAGGGTTTCCGGTCATGTTTAAAACCGGTACAGCAGACCAGTTCCAGAATATCTGGGCGGTCGCGGCGACGCCCGATTATACGGTTGGAATATGGATGGGGAATGTAAGCGGTGAAACCGTAAGAGGGAGGACGGGGAGCTCTCTCCCCGCTCGGGTTGCCGGAGAGCTCCTCAAAAAGGTGCAGACGAGGAATAGTAAGTTTCCTGTTCCTTATAATGCCGAAGAGGTCACTATCTGTACACTATCAGGAATGGCCCCCGGTCCTGTCTGCCCGGGAGTGCGCAGGGAATATTTACAGCAGGGAGAACACCTTCAACAATGTTCGTTCCACTACTTACGGGATGGAAAAATGGAGATCGCCCTCCCGTTCGATATGGAAAAGGATTTTCGAATCGTGTATCCTCGAGACGGCTCGGTGTTTTATGTCGATCCCGCCGTTCCGAAAGATGTACAGGCTGTAGCGGTGCGTGCGGTTGGCGGAGACGGCGGACCGGTTACAGTATTCGTAAACGGCGAGATGGTAGATACCGTCTCGCCTCCGCACCGGTGGCTGTTTACTCTGGAGCGGGGCGGATGGACGGTAGTCATGAAAACTGATGGAGAGGAGGCGAGAGTACATTTTACTGTAAAAGGTACTCGAAATGATGATGACTGATGGAGAAACCGTACTGTGGGAGCAGTTAGAAGCTAAAAACAGCAACAGTATCTGCAGCAGGGCCGGGGCAAGATATGACCCGAAAAGCGGCATCTACATTCTTACCTGTTTTGGAGAGACGGTACAGGTTGAGCCGAAACAGAAAAGGATAGAAGCTGTCACAGGCTGCGGGACCGACAGTGCCGGCTCCGATATTATCTGCCCCGACATCATCGGCCCCGACATCGTCGGCCTGCTTCTCTCAGTCCAGCGTGATCAGTTCATCCCCGCACTGCTCGCGTATCTGGTGTATGCGGAGGGAAATGCAGTTACCGGAGAGCTGGTCGCACCCCGGGATCTTTCCGGGGGCCAGATCTACAGACAGGGCGCTCATCAGCTTCCCCTCGGCCGGCTCGCCGAGAATTACCAGCACAATGAAAAGCAGTTCTCAGATCAGGTGAGTAAATTAGGAGGCCACGTTCTCGATTATGGAGACTACTCCTTCCGCCTGTTTCCTTTTCCGAAGCTGCCGGTCACAATAGTACTCTGGAAGGAGGATGAAGAGTTCCCATCCCGCGCCGACTTCCTCTTTGACACCTCCTGCCGGGGCCAGTTTCCCCCGGACGTGCTGTGGGGAATTGCCTCGTTCTGCGTTGAGCTGTTACTCATAAAATAGTAATAGGCTTGGCCTTGATCATTGCAGGACAGGTCCAAATCATTTACACTGACAGTATGAAACGAGAGTTACTCAGGAAGACTCCAGGAATCCTTCTCGCGGGAGTTATGATGGTGTCGGCTCTTATCTTCGTATTACCGGTTTGCGCCGGGGGAGAGCAGGAGAGCGAAACAACAGACACAGGAGAACCGGACCAAACGAATGAGGATATAGACGAAGATAAACCTTCAGACGAGGAGTCTTCGTTTTCTGAAAGAAAAGAAGAACGGCTTCGAATGGTCGAGCGTCAAATTGCATCTCGGGACGTATCAGACCCGGAAGTGCTCGAAGCGATGCGCACAATACCGCGCCACCGATTTGTCCCTGATGAGCATAAAAATGCTGCCTATACGGACCAGCCGCTTCCGATCGGCCACGGACAAACCATCTCTCAACCGTATATCGTTGCTTACATGACCGAACAGCTGGAGCTCGATTCCGGAGAAAAAGTCCTGGAAATCGGTACTGGAAGCGGATATCAAGCGGCAGTCCTTTCCGCAATAACCAATAACGTGTTCACCATTGAGATAATAGAACCGCTTGCCGAAACAGCACGAAAACGGTTTGAAGAACTCGGACTGACATCGATAAAAACCAAGACCGGAGACGGCTATTACGGCTGGGAAGAGTACAGTCCATACGATGCCATTATCGTCACCGCGGCTGCAGGTCATGTTCCCCCTCCATTGATAAAACAACTCAAACCGGGGGGGAGGATCGTAATACCTGTTGGAGGGGTCTACCAGGTGCAAACCCTCATGCTTATCAAAAAACAGGAGGACGGTTCGGTCCAGTCACAGCAGCTGCTTCCGGTACGGTTTGTCCCAATGACCGGCAGAGCACAGGAAGGAAGAGAGTAGACCTCCGTGCAGCGAAACTCGTTAACAGGATTTCAAACCCATATTTTTTTGGGTCTGATTTCGGTCACAGTCATTGTGTTCCAAACTGTACTCATACGAGCTCTTGCAATAATCAGTTACAGCCATTTTACCTCATTCGTCATTAGTATTGCTCTCTTAGGATTCGGAGCGAGCGGGACGATACTCTCTCTTGTAAAACAGCGATTAGAGAAGAATTGGACGGAATGGCTGTTTTATGCCGCACTACTTTTTACCGTTTCCATTCCTACCTGTTATATTGCCGCCACACATCTACGGCTCGACATACAGTACCTCTTTATGAGCGGAAACCAGATAGTACTGCTGGCTGCATACGCTCTACTGCTGTCCATACCGTTTTTCTTGGGCGCATTCTGCATTGGTTTGGTACTGACCTTCCAGTCGAGACTGGTAAAAACCCTCTACGGTGCCAATCTGATCGGAAGCGGGCTCGGCGGTGCCGCCGCTGTGGCACTGATGTTTGCTGCTAAAAGCTCTCTTCTTCCTCTCTATTTGAGTACGGGGGGAGCGCTCGCACTGGCATCACTCCTCGAGCCCCGCAACATACACCTTCGACGGGGAAAGCCTTTAAAGCTGTTCATCGCTGCTGCAGCTTTCGTTTTTACCGGAATTTGGTTTTTCGGTAATATATCGGTACCGGTCGACCAGTATAAATCACTTTCCAGATTCAATAATCTGGAAACACAGGGCGATGCAGAGCACCTGCTTACGAGGTTCGGTCCGCGGGGCAGGATTGATCTTTTCGCTTCTCCGGTAATGCATACGACCCTTTTTGCCGGAATTCAGTCAGATGCAGTCCCCCCGGATCAGCTATCACTCCTCATTGACGGAAATCTCGAGGGGGGTGTATTCCGCACTAATGACCTTACGGAGACAAAAATCTTGGATTTTACTCCGCAGTCGCTTCCCTACCGTCTTATTTCCAGACCTTCGGTCCTGCTTTTAGGAGAGCGGACCGGTATCAATATATGGCTGGCAAAACGGTTCAACGCGCGTTCGATCACTGTTGTACAGGAAAATCCCCAGCTTTTTGATCTTTATAAAGATGAAGCATCGAGTATGAGCGGCGGTATTTTTACTGCTCCCGACGTCGAACTTATTGCGGAAAATCCCCGCCACTTTCTCGATACGACGGCCAGGCAATTCGACATTATTCAGATTACTTCTGCAGAGAGCATGAGTGCTATGAACCCCGGTCTCCAGGGGATGCACCATGACTATGTGTTTACTGTCGAAGGGTTTCACTCATGTCTGAACAATCTGCGTCAGGGAGGGTTTGTATCGGTGACCCGAGGAATGCAGACCCCTCCGAGAGACAATATCAAGCTGTTTGCGACCGCGGTGTGTGCATTGGAAAAATCGGCATACCCTGGTGAAGTCGGGGACCATCTTCTCGTGGCCCGAAATTATCTAGCCGCCACAACGCTGTTCTCACAAGAGCCGTTCGGTAAAGATGTGATTACTCGGTTCAAGAATCACTGCAGAGAACTTTCGGCTGATACGGAGTATTATCCGGGTATTGTCTCTTCTGAAATCGAACAGACCAATGTAATCCCCGGCCCGCAAGGAAAGCCGTATAGCTATCTCCACCATGCCGTTTCTTCTATTCTGGACCGAACCGAGCGCGCGCGGTTTTTCAGGGAGTGGGCGTACGACGTGGCCCCCGCCACCGATAATAAACCCTTTTTCTACAACTTTTTTAAATGGAGCTCTCTCCCCCGTTTTATCGAGGCGTACGGTTCTCACTGGTTCCGGCGGGCGGAGATGGGATATCTGGTGGAAGTGATTACGCTTGCAGTTGTTGTCGTCATCGCTTTTTTTCTTATTCTGCTTCCGGTTCTCCTGTATAGAAAAAAAAGTGACGGGCTTTCTCACTTGAAAAGCTCTTCTCACCTGCGGGAAACGGGAGAAGTACGTACAAAAACACCAACCCTTTGGATTGTTCTCCATTTCCTGAGCATCGGGTTCGGATTTATGTTTTTCGAGATTATCTTTATTCAGTTTATGGGCAGACTGCTTGCAGACCCGGCCCTAGCAGCAGCTTCGATCATTTGTTCACTTCTCGTGTTTTCCGGATTGGGAAGCACCTTTCAGACGATCGCAGGACCGAATGGAAAACGGAGAATCAGGTTGGGAGCTTTCATTACCACAGCTCTTGGTCTTCTGTATCTGGTTCTTCTTCCCGGGGTAGTTTCCGTTTTTCAAGGGTATAGTTTGGCCGTTCGATTTTTGATAACCGCGGTCTCGATCGGTCCGATCGCATTTTTTATGGGATTTTTCTTCTCATCCGGTGTCGAGGCAATGCAGGATGACGCTGACCGCGGAGTCCCTCTGGCTTGGGGGGTAAACGGTTTCGCTTCCGTTATGGCATCTCCCCTTGCCGTGCTGCTCTCGATAGCGGTGGGTTTTAACGGGGTCATGATTATAGCCGCACTGCTCTACGGAGGAGTAGGTCTTTTTTCCCTCCTCTTGGGCGGTAAAAGAGAAGCTGTCAAATCGCCGTCTTGATATTCTGTTCTGATGCCTATTCGATAACGATTTTTGTTTCAATTGGGGCTGCTTGGCGGAGCATTGCGGAGACGCCGCAGTACCGTTCTTCGCTTAAGGACACTGCTTTCTCCGCTTTCTCTCTGGTAACCTCTCCCCCTTTGAAGTAATACGTAATAGTGATTTTTGTAAACACCTTGGGGTGTTCGTCAGAGACCTCCGCTGTAGCCTCGACCGAAAACTCTTCCGGTTCCGCGCGCATCTTGCGGAGAATGCTGATTACGTCCATTGCCGTACATCCGGCGAGGGAAGTGAGGCTCAACCCCTTCGGTTTCGGGCCCTTATTCTTTCCCCCCACACTCTCATCTGCATCTATGGTAATGGTAAAGCCGTCTAATTCGCCTTTAAAAGACATTCCTTCATCTAATGTAACTTTCGATTTCATGTTTTTCCTCCTATGGTAAACACTGTTTGCCGGTAATACTGTCAACCGTAACCCGTATTACAGTAACCGAATCAAGAGCGGATTCGTCGAACTCCCATCCGCTGCCGGTATATTTTTGGGAGATTTTTGAAAGTGCCGTCTGCTTTAACTCACGCTCTTCGAGTATTTCCGCGGTCCCGGAGGCGATAACACTTTTGAAAGAATAACCGTAATCGCAGGGAGTTTCACCTGAAATAAGGTCTCCTAATATTTCCGTTTCGATGCATACCTTCTTGTTTTTCCGCAGCAGATCGATCTTTTTTCCGCTTTTTCTCGAGTGGAGATAAAAACTCGAGCCCTCATATACAAAGTTCATAGGAACAACATAGGGGAGGTCTCCATCGAGGAGTGCGAGCCGGCATACCGGCGCTATCGAGAGAATCTGCTCGAGTGATTCCCGGTCATCAATACGCTGAACATGAGACATCGGTTATTCAGCTCTCATCTGCTGATTTTAATACGCATTGCAGCAGTACATTTGTCCCGGCTTCACAATCTTCCCAGGTCGAATTTTCGACCTCTACATGGCTTCTCCCTCCGATGCTTGGAACAAAAATCATGGCGGTCGGGCATATCTGGTTCATGTAGCTCGCATCGTGGCCCGCCCCGCTTACCATGTAATGATTGGAGTACCCGAGATCCTCCGCCGATTCCAGAACCCGTTTTACCAGTTTATCATCAAAAGGAGCATGTTCAACTCTCCAGGTCTCTTCCATTCTGATCGGGGTCCCCCTCCGGTCAGCGATGACCTGGAACTCTTTTTTCATCAGTTCCCACGCCTTCAGAGCGTGATCATCGTCCCACGACCTGATGTCAACGGTGAAGTGGACTCCGTTAGGAATAATGTTTCTCGAGTTTGGATAGTTCTGTATCTCCCCTACTGTTGAGACCAGGTTTCCCATCTGATGTGCAGTTTTATTGACCGTCATTATCATCTCAGCAGCTGAACAGAGAGCATCGTTCCTTCCTTCCATAGGAGTGGGGCCGACCTGATTAGCGGTCCCTTCCAAGTAAATATCGTACCAGTGGAGGCAAACGATTCCTTTCGGTGCTCCTATTGTTTTCTTCATCCGTTCGAGGATCGGACCCTGTTCGATATGGAGTTCGTAATGCGCGTGGACCGGCCATTTTTTAGCCGGAACAGCGCCCTTATAACCGATCCGCTCCAGTTCATCCCCCTGTTTTTTCCCGTTGATATCGGTCCTGTTATAGGCCCATTCCAGATCGAGCGCTCCGGCCCACACCCCGGAAGACACCATGGCCGGAGCAAAGCGGGACCCTTCTTCGTTGGTCCAGTCCACGATAACAATCGGCCGTTCGGTTTCGATTTTGTTCTCATGGATGGTGCGCATTACTTCGAGCATTCCCATGACTCCTAAGATTCCGTCGAACCGACCGCCCTTCGGCTGACTGTCGATGTGCGACCCGCTCATCACCGGGGCAAGGTCGTTATTTTTCCCAGGGCGTTTTCCAAAGATATTGCCCATCTCATCGACGGTAATTTCCAGATCGAGCTCTTTGAGCCACGAGACAAACAGGTCCCGTGCTTCCTTATCTTCATCAGAGAGCGCGAGACGGTGAACACCTCCTCCGGGAGTACCCCCAATGGTTGCCATCCTTTCCAGGCTCTCCCGCAGCCGTTTCCCGTTTACCCGAATATCCTGTTTACTCATGGTATGTTCCCTCCACTGTGTGATATTTTTTCTGAGTTGCGGGTCAAAAACCGCCCGAAAAGTGTACCACTACAGGTCGCGGTGATCAACCACACGGTTCATCTTTCCTCCGGTCGAACGGCGGAGACTTTTTGGTTCCACCAGTGTAACCGTAGGACGGAATCCGAGAGAGTTTACCAGATGCTCCTCTATGGTCATCTTGAACTGCTCGAGTTCTTTAATTTGATCCATAGAAGAGAGGATCCCGGAGGCTTCCACTTCGATTTCCATCGTATCGATTCCTGCTTCCCGTTCCAGGACAATCTGATAATGGGGGAGCACTCCTTCCACTTCGAGAAGGACCTCTTCGATCTGTGAGGGAAATACATTCGTCCCTTCGATAATGATCATATCGTCGGTCCGTCCCGATACCCGTTCCATCCGGTGCAGTGTCCGTCCGCAGGGGCACGGTTGTTCGATGAGTGAGGAAATATCGCCGGTCCTGTATCTGATGAGCGGAAAACCCTGTTTGGTTATGGTCGTAAAAACGATCTCCCCCTCTTCCCCAAGCGGCTTGGTTTCCAGCGTTTCGGGATCGATTATCTCTACAATAAAGTGGTCTTCGTTAATATGGAGTCCGTTCCTCTCGCTGCATTCGAATGCCACCCCCGGCCCCATAATCTCAGTAATACCGTAGTTGTCATAAGCATCGATATGCAGGCTGTCTTCTATCTGGGAGCGGAGATTTTCACTCCACGGTTCAGCCCCGAAAATTCCTTTCTGCAGAAATAGTTCCTCGGCATGAATGTGATGCTCTTCGAGAATTGCTCCGATATGGAGGGCATAACCCGGAGTGCTGAGAAGTGCGGTCGTCTTGTAATCTTTCATGATGGTGAGCTGTTTGGGGATCTCATAGTTGGATGCCGGGATGACCGAGGCGCCGATTTTCTCTGCTCCGTAATGAAAACCGAATCCCCCGGTGAACAGGCTGTAGCTGAAAGCGATCTGGATAAAATCGTGATTGGTTATACCAGCCGCGGTAAGGACCCGGGCTATCAGGGAGCTCCATACGTTGATATCGTTTTTGGTATATCCCACGATGATCGGTTTGCCGGTGGTTCCTGAAGTAGAATGTATCCTTACGATGTCCCGCAGAGGAACGGCGAACATGTCGTAGGGGTAGCTTTTCCGTAAATCTTCTTTGGTTGTAAACGGGAGGTTTTGCAGGTCTGCAACACTTTTGATCTGCTCAATATTGACACCGTGCTTGTCGAATTGATTTTTGTAGAACGCAACGTTTCTGTACACTCGGTTCAGAGTGGTCTGTAACCGCTCGATCTGAAGCTGCTCGAGATCTTCTCTGGACATTGATTCGTATTCTCTATTATACATCATATGGTTACCCCCGTATTACTTACACCTGTTCATCAATAGAACGGTAATCCTTACCCAGATAGGCCCGGCGGACATCATGGTTCTGCAGCAGTTCCTCCGCTGTGCCTTCGATGAGCAGAGTACCTGTTTCCAATACATACCCCCGGTCTGCAATTTTAAGGGCCGCTCGCGCGTTCTGTTCTACCAAAAGGATGGTGGTCCCCTCATCCCTCAGTTTTACGATAATAGAGAGAATGTCCTTTACAATAAGCGGCGCCAAACCGGTAGAAGGTTCATCGAGCATTAGCAGTTTCGGTTTTGTCATAAGTGCTCTCCCGATTGCAAGCATCTGCTGTTCTCCTCCGGAGAGGGTCCCTGCCAGCTGCTGTGTCCGTTCTTTTAATCGGGGAAAAAGCGTATAGGTGTGACTGAGCTGTGCGTCAAACAGGTCATTATTTCTTTTGGCAAGGTGGGGATACCCTCCCAAAACGAGATTGTCCTCCACCGTCATATCCGCAAACAACTGCCTGCCTTCAGGGACGAGCGAACAGCCTGCTTCAACGATTTGCTCGGAGCGTTTCCCGATTATTTCTGTATCGATAAAAGAGACCATCCCTGAAAACGGTTTATTGAGCCCTGCAAGAGTGTGGAGCAGTGTGGTTTTTCCTGCCCCGTTCGCTCCGATAAGGGTTACGATTTCTCCGGGATTTACGTGGAGGGAGATATTCTTCAATACTTTGAGACTGCCGTATCCCGCTTCGAGGTTCCGGATTCTAAGCATCGACCTCTCCTAAGTAGATGGAAATTACCTCTTCGTTTCTCTGAACCTCCTCCGGCTTCCCTTCCGCTATCATCTTTCCGAAGTTCAAGACCACGATCTCATGAGATATGTTCATAACCAGAGACATATCGTGTTCCACCAGCAGTACGGTTATCCCCCGTTCTTTTATCAGCTCTATCCGCCGGGCCAGCTCCTCTGTTTCGTGTATATTGAGCCCGGCAGCCGGCTCATCGAGAAGCAGCAGCTGGGGTTCCGCGGTAAGGGCGCGGGCCAATTCGACTGCGCGCTGATTACCGAATGGAAGGTTCGAAACGGTCTCGTCAGAAAGCCGTTCGATTCCTAATTCCGTCAAAGTCTCCCTCGCTTTTTCTTCGATCTCCTTCTCTTCTTTCCAGGTGTGGGGCAGATTGAGGAGGCCCGGGAGAAAACCGGCACTGCTGCGGCTGTGCCGCCCCAGCTTTACGTTTTCCAAAACGGTCATGTGGGTTGAGAGTTTGATATTCTGGAATGTCCGGGTAATGCCCAACGCTGCAATTTGATTCGGGCGGAGACCGGTTATGGTTTCTCCGCGGAAGGTCACCGTACCTCCTGAAGGGGGGAGGGACCCCGCGATACAGTTAAAGAGAGTGGTCTTCCCCGCCCCGTTCGGACCGATCACCGCTTTTATAATTCCGTCCGGCACGCCGAACGAAACATCCTCTACCGCGTGTAATCCCCCGAACCGTTTATTGAGATTATTGACGCGAAGCAGATCCACTCCTGCCTCCCTTTCTGCTGCCGTATTTCTTTTTTCTAAGTACGGTTGTTCCTATTGCTCTTATGTGCGCTTTTGTAGACCTCCATACTTCCCGCCGCAGCAGTCCGTTGGGAGCAAAGAGCATAATGAGAATAAGTATTATCCCGAAAACAGCATCATCATAATGACCGAACGCCCCTCGGAGGGAGAGAAAGTTCAGTACAGTGCCCATGATCAGGGTCCCCCAGAGGTTGGCCATTCCTCCCACTGCCACAATTGCTACATACCGGACCGATTTCATGACCCCCGCCTCGCCGGGGCCGATCCCGCCGTTGTAATGGGTGAGAAAAATACCCGCCGCGGAGGCAAAAAGAGCACTGAGTACAAAAACGCGCAGCTTGTATGCCGGGACATCCACTCCCATAGCCAATGCCGCTTCTTCGCTGCCGTGGAGAGTACGCAGTGCCCGTCCGACTCTCGAGGCTATGAGATTTGTCAAAAGTACCATTCCGATAATGACGATTACCCAGGCGATGTAGTAGTTGAGGGCCCGGGCGGTAAAATCCCCGCTTATGGCCAGTCCGCCTGCGATTTTAAACGGCGGGACCTGAGTAATACCGTCCGCTTCTCCGAACAACCGAGTGCCTAAGACAATTCGGTAGATGATAATGCCGAACCCGAGTGTTGCCATGGCCAAATAGTGACCTTTCAGCTTGAGCACGGGTATCCCGATAAGGACAGCTATAATAACGGTAATACATAAGGCCGCGAGAAAAGCGACGAAGGGGGAAAAAACGATACTTTCGTTACCGTAGAGGTCTGTGTTGGTGATGAGTATATGCAGGTCGAAGAGGAGTGACCCGATACCGGTAGCTGCGAGGCCGGAGAAATCAGTGGTAGTGAGAACTGCAGTAGTATATCCGCCGATTGCAAAAAAGCCTGCCTGTCCCAATGAGAGCTGCCCGGCATACCCCATCAGCATACAGAGTCCTACAGCCACGAGAGAATAATAGGCGGCCATAGTAAGCTGGGTAAGATAGTAAGCCGTATTGGTTGCCGCGGTAGCTAGCTGGATGAGGATAATTACCGCGGCAAACAGAAGTGAAGGAAGATGCCTTTTTACAGCCATCTAAAACTCCTTCAATGCGGCTGTCTCAGCGGATCCGAAGAGACCGCTTGGTTTGAAAAAGAGAATGATAAGCAGGATCCCGATAGCAATTGCGTCTTTGTAGGCCATAGGAAGAACACTGATGCTGAACGCTTCGAGAATTCCCAATAGAAGCCCCGCGGCAACTGCTGCCAGGCTGTTGCCGAGCCCGCCGAGAATCGCAACCGTAAAACCTTTAATGGCCAGGTCCGTACCCATAGCGTAGTGGGTTTGGGTAAGGGGAGAAACCACAGCTCCGGCGAGCGCTCCTATACCGGCACTCAGCATGAAGGCGAGATTTGTCATAACTCTCGTATTTATCCCGCAAAGCCCCGCTGCTCTGAGATTCGATGCACATGCCCGCATAGCTTTTCCTACCAGCGTGTAGGTAAAAAAAAGGGTCAAACCGATAACGATAACGGCGGTCGTACCTAAGACCCAGAATACCTGCGGGGAGACATGGGCACCGAAAACGGAAACCGAAGATATCTCGCTTCCGGTAAAAAAGGGGAGTGCCCGTACTTTTTCATCCCATATAAACAGGGCCATTTCCCTGACTACCATGGAAAGACCAATGGTGATAACAATCATCCTCAGTATCGAGGGGTTTTCCAGCGGTCTGATAAAAGCGGTTTCGATGAGTGAACCGACAAATGTAGTGACAATGACTGCTATAGCAACAGCCGGGAGGAGCGGCATAATCTGAGCAAAGGTGTAAGCGACCATCCCTCCCAGCATGACGAACTCACCCTGGGCAAAATTGATAATGCCGGTAGCGTTATAGATAATGTTAAAGCCGATAGCAACGACGGCGTAGATACTACCGATAGTGATGCCTGAGAAGATGTATTGTAGTATCTGCCCGCCGGTCATTGCTTGTTACCGGTATATGTTAATACGGTACAAATTCCCCGTTCTCAACAGTGATCATAGCGAACGAGTCGATACCAAGCCCGTTATGGTCCCGGGGTGTGAAATTGAACACACCTGCTGTGCCCGGAACATTTGTAAGCGTCTCTAACGCGGTCCGTACAGCTTCTTTTTCCGTTGTACCGGCTTTTTTGATCGCCTCTATGAGTACTAAGAACGCGTCATAGGCATGTCCGCCGAAGGCACTTACATCTTCATCATAGCGAGCCTCGTAGTTTTCTTTGTACTCCATGAGAACATCTTTTTGGGGGTGGTCTTCCGGAAGATCTTCCGCTATGACCAATCTTCCCGCGGGAAAGATAATGCCTTCAGCAGCGGAACCGGCAGCTTCTACATATTTGATATTTGCAAATCCATGACTTTGAAACAGCGGGATGTCCATACCGAGCTGTTTCATATTCTTTGCAATAATCGACTGGGCCGGTACGATGGACCAGTTTACCACCGCTTCGACACCCGCACCTTTCAGTTTGGTAAGAACTGCAGTCAAATCGGTGGCCGCACTGTCGTAGCTTTCGGAGAGCAGGATATCGATCCCGAAATCCGGGGCATATTTTTCCAGCTGCGCGCGGCCCCCGTTACCGAACCCGGTGTTCGCGGCAACGACTCCCACTTTTGTAATCCCCAGATCATTCATCGTAGCGTAGATCTTTTGGGCAGCATAACTGTCTTTTTGGGGTACCTTGAACACCCAGGATGCGACCGGATCGACGATCTGTTCGGCTGCAGCACAGGAGATGAGCAGAGTTTCGGCCTTCTCACACAGTTCCTTTATCTGTAGGGTCTCTCCGCTGGTCGAAGGGCCCAATATCGCCAGTACTTGATCTTCTTCGATAAGCTGCTTCGCAAAGGAGATCGCTTTTTCCGGATTTGCCGCGGAATCTTTGACGATTACTTCCACCTCTCTTCCCAGAACGCCTCCGTTGCTGTTTACCTCTTCGACGAGCATCTCTATGGTTTTCGCTTCCGGTGCACCAAGAAATGATGCTCCGCCGGTTACCGCAAAAATTGCTCCAATCTTTATCGGCTGTTCTTCTTCCTGGCCGCCTGCAAAGCAGACCCCGGCTGTTACCATTATGATAAGCAGCATGATTCCGATTCTTTTCATCATTAAACCTCCTCGTGTCAGCACCTCTTTAGGTGCTGTAAGTGTATCTATATAACAGTACACTTTGTGAGTTCCCATTATATGGAAACTTTACCACCCATGTCAAATATCTATGGGGTTATTTTTACCATTATTTTCCTATAGATCTGTTTTAAAGATGTTTTTGTTCCTGTAGTTCGGGAAAGGGATGCTCGCATTGCCATCCGGTTTTCCCAGTCTCCCTGTACCGTTCCAGTCTTCTGATGGTCAGTTCGGCAAACACCGGATCGATATCAAAGGAAACACAGGTTCTTTTCAGTTTTTCTGAAGCGATCAAGGTAGTCCCGGAATGGGAAAAACAGTCGAGGATTGTATCCCCTGCCCTGCTGCTGGTCGCGATAATCCGTTCCACCGCAGAGAGCGGTTTCTGGGCGTACGCTCCGGGGACATTTTCTTCCATTCTGTAGAAGACCTGCTGAATATCGAGCCACACATTTCCGGGGCGGATGGTATCGGACCTGCTTCTCTCTACGTTTTCGGTCCGCCGTCCTCCGACCGTTTTGTAGTAGCCTTTCAGTACTTTGGGGATTTCCGTATAAACCACATTAAAATCAGGAGAACCTTTTACGTAATAGAGCAGTTCCTGGCGGATGCACATCCAGTTTTTTTGAGTTCCGTATCCCCGCTGATTACGGACCGTAATGAAACTTCGAGAGGCGATTCCCGGAATCTCCCGCATCATCAACATGAACTCAGGAAGGGGCTGAAATCCATCCGTTTGGTCTGCTCCGAGCCAGATATAGAGATGGCTTTCATCTGCAAGAAGCGGTATTACCGTTTCTATCCACTTTTTGGAAAAATCGATGTAATGAGCGATAGATGTCTTAAAAAGGGATTTGCTTCTTTTTTTACCGAGAAGAAGGTTGTACGGGGGGTCCGTTGCCAGCAGTGACGGTTTCGTATCCCCCACGATTGAGCTCACTTCTTCCGCGTTTGCTGCATCCAGGACCCCGACCCGGTGTTTTCCGATCGGGTCTTCCCATATCTCTCCCCGCTTTAGTCTGCACAGCGGAAGGATGCGGTTGTACAGTTCCGGGCTGCTGTCAAGCCGTGAGAGAGGTTCTTTAAGCGTCATCGGCAGTTCTCCACTAGTACCAGTGTAAAGAAAATGGGAATCCTATACAAATGGAAAATCGCACTCGGAAAATTTTTATTGCTGTCAGAATTGCGTTTTTTGCTTATAATGGAGGGGTGAGGTGGTGTGTATGAGAAAGTTGAAACGTGTAGCTATCATCTTGTCTTTTCTGGTTTTGGTTTTTTCATGTTCGAATACGGTGGAAATAACAGAAACCAGGGAATTATCTCTTTCAGCAGGTTCGGTCGAGTTTATCGAAATACACGCGGGGCCGGGTGAGCTCGATATTACCGGAGTACCGGGAGGCAGGAATATCACCGCGGAAGCGGAAGTTATTGCTACCGGAGAGAGTACGGATGGGGAGGAAGGTAATTCCGATACCGGCCAACCCGCCGAGAAAGAGGAGGAGTCCGAAGGCGAAACGATCAATAGTGAAAAAACCGATAGCATTGAAAAAAAGGTAGACCTCGAGCTGGAAAAACGGGGAAACAGGGCCGTTCTTACTGCCCGGGCCGTTGTGACACTGTTTTTCCTCGAATGGTTCGATTTCGGCACAAGTCTCATCCATCTCGATGTCCGGGTCCCTGATACAATTGAAGTCAGGGTATGGGACAGTGATGGTGATATGTACATCCAGAATATGAACAGTCCTCTGATTATCGAAGACGGGGCCGGGAATATAACTGTGGAGAACTGCCGAGGGGAGATGGAAATTCGGGATGAAGCAGGTGATATCTTCACAACGGATTTTTCCGGAGAAATTACGATATCGGATGAAGCAGGAGACATTGAACTCTCATCTGTCCGCGGTGATATTTCTATCGATGATAATCAGGGGAATATCTCAATAGAAAATGTTACCGGAGATGTATCTCTGTACGACAAAACCGGCAGTATTACCGTTGAGACGGTCACAGGTGATGTCAAAATAACCGCCGGCGGGAAGGGCAATGTGCGCATCCGAAACATAGACGGCAATATACAGCAAAACGTACGCTAAGGATACTCATGCCCGGCGCTCCGGGATACGAAGAGTTCGACGAATAGTAAGATCAGCGGCGTTCAGCAGCCAGGTGGAGCACGCGGCGTGATCCTACATACCTCTCGACGTAGTATCTCTTTTTTAGAGAAGAGATGATAACACCTGTTCTCTCTCCTTTTGATGCGGCATGGATAAAGTGTTCATCTCCGATGTAGAGGCCTACGTGGGAAGGATCCGTCCCCGTTGGCACGGCCCCGGAAGTATCGAAGAAAATGAGATCTCCCGGTTCGAGCTCCTCCTTCTTTACGCGTAGACCGAAGCTGTAGAGATCACGCACCCGCCGCGGAAGCGAGGGGATAACATCGCGGAGCAGGGTAGTAATGAATCCGGAACAATCCACGCCCCTGGCATCAGTCCCCCCGAATCGGTAGGCAATCCCCACGTAAGAGACCGCTTTAATCACCACATGAAGCTGCAGCTCATCTTCCGGCAGGTTGGTGACTGATCCCCCGGCAGAAAAGAGGGGCTCGGAGAGGATGATCCCTAAAACTATGAGGAAAAGGATGAGTTTTGTAGCGGTTTTACTACTCATTCATTAAAACCATCGACATATTTGGTTCTTCCTTGAATTCAGAGTGTGCATTATCATTGCGCATTATCATTAAAACGTATCGCAAAAAAATGTAATCCACAGCATACCGAGGGTGATAATCAGTACGACGAGATCTCGTTTGTGAAAGTAGAGAGGTGGTTCTGTTCGCTTAAGTGAATAACAGCGCGCTTCCATGGCCGAACTGATATCATCACTTCGATGGAAAATATCGAAGAGAAGCGGAAGAACCAACAGCTTGATCCGGCGTACCGGGTTTCTGCACAGCCTGATACCTCTCGCTTCCTGTGCTTCTTGAAGGCCCGCTGCTGTACGGATGATAAGAGGAATCATCCCCAGGGTAAGGCTTATCATGAGGCCGAGATTATGAGAACGGCTGAGTGATACGGCCGCCCTGCGTATTTCCGCGGTTCGGGTGGAAGTGAGCACCGCGGTGGTAAGCAGGATAAACAGCAGCAGCCGCCAGGACAACAGTGCGCCGCCTATGACTCCCCTGCCGAACCGCCGTAATAGTCCGGGACCGCCCGCTTCTCCCGCGTAGGAGAGCGCAGCAGCCGCGCAAACCAGAAGAAGGAGGGGAAGAAACGGTTTTATTCCGGCAAGCACAGAACAGAGGGGTAGTCTTTCGATCAGGAGGCAGGTGATAAGCATTGCCGAAATTATCATAAGAGTAAACGGATGTGCGTAAACGATCAGCACGGAATAGACAATAAGAGAGAGAAGTTTGGTCCGCGGGTCCAGCGTGTGTATAATTGAAGTACCTTGGTAGTAGAGGAAAAACTTCTGTTCCATCTATTTTTTTTCAATCCAAGACATCGAAGCGATCTCCTCCGGGGTCTTCGCCGGGCAGCGGACGCCGTACTTTTCTATTGACTCGACTGCTTCGAGGGGAGCCGCGTCCAGTACCAGCTCTCCCTCATCGAGAACAATTACTCTATCGGCGTGGGCGAGTATCTTTTCTACATCATGGGTAATGATGATAAGAGTGTGACCGCGGGTGTGAACGGAGAGAATAAAGGTCAGTATCTCCTGTACTCCCGGAAAATCGAGACCGGCAAACGGCTCATCGAGAATGAGCACCTCCGGTTCCATTGCAAGCACTCCTGCTATCGCGCACCGTTTCTGTTCCCCTCCGGATAGATAGTACGGGTGTTTACCTTCCAAACCGGTCAACCCAGTTATTTCCAGAACGGTATCTACCCTCCGTTCTATCTCAGGAGGAGAGAGGCCTAAGTTTTCCGGGCCGAATGCGATATCCTCCCGCACCGTCTGGCCGATAAACTGATGGACCGCATTTTGAAAGACAAAACCGACCTTTTGACGAACCAGATGTTTCTGTTCACTTACCAAAACACCCCGATAGCGTACGCTGCCCCCGGTCGGTTCGAGCAGTCCGTTTAGATGTTTAGCCAGTACAGTTTTACCGGATCCGTTTTTCCCTGCCAGAACAATGAACTCACCTTCATTGATGGAGAGGGTGATGTTTTTAATAACATCGGGTGTGCTCGGAAACC
>CAZKZZ010000008.1:0-1475 GCA_964557375.1 uncultured Spirochaetales bacterium
GGGCCGACGATCCCCCGCGCTTCCATATCTTCGATAATCCGGGCGGCCCGGTTATACCCGATCTTGAGCCGCCGCTGCAGGTACGAGGCCGACGCTTTACCGGCGGTTACCACGATATCGAGTGCTTTGTCCATAAGCGGGTCGTTGACGCCGCCTTCGTAGGGGCCTTCATCTTCGTCATCATCAAAGATAATGGCCTCATCGATATAATCCGGCTCACCTAAGGTTTTGACGTGTTCGGCGATGTTTTTGACCTCCTCTTCAGAGAGGAAGGCCCCCTGGATCCGGATGGGGAACGGGTCCCAGGCGGAAGTGAACAGCATGTCCCCCTTCCCTAAGAGCTTCTCCGCCCCCACGCTGTCGATGATAATCCTCGAGTCGAACTTACTCGCCACCATAAAGGCGATCCGAGAGGGGATATTGGCCTTGATAAGCCCGGTTATGACATCGATCGATGGGCGCTGGGTGGCGAGGACGAGATGGATCCCCACGGCACGGGACATCGCAGCCAGCCGTGCCAAGGTGGATTCGAGCTCCTTTCCCGAAGTGGCCATGAGATCGGCAAACTCATCAACTAAGATAACAATATAAGGCAGCGGTGAGGTCTTGAGGTTTTTTTCCCGGATCTTGGCATTGTAGGAGCGGACGTCCCGTACCCCCATTGCATCGAGGAGAGAATACCGCCGTTCCATCTCATAGATGCAGTACTGCAGGGCTTGAAAGGCACGCCTGGGGTCGGTGATGACCGGGGTCAGGAGATGGGGGATGTCGTTGTACACCTTGAGTTCTACGATCTTCGGGTCGATGAGAAGGAGCCGGACTTCATCCGGTGTTTTCTTGTAGAGCATGGTGCAGATCATCGAGTTGACACAGACCGATTTTCCCGAGCCGGTGGCCCCTGCAATAAGTAAATGGGGGGTCTGGACGAGATCGACGATCTGGGCACCGCCGGAGATGTTCTTCCCTAAGATTACCGGAATCTCGAGCTCTTCGTCGTCGAGCTCTTCGAGCCCGATCATCTCTTTAAAGGAGACAATAGCCCGCCGCCGGTTCGGTACCTCGATTCCCACGGCGTGCTTCCCCGGGATGGGGGCCACGATACGGACCGAGGAGGCTGCAAGCCGCAGGGCTATGTTGTCCGCTAAATTGACGATCTTGGACAGCTTTACTCCCGGAGCGGGAAGGATCTCGAACAGGGTGATGACAGGGCCCTTACGAATCCCGGTTACCTCAGCCTTTATATTGAACTCTTCGAGGGTGTTTCGCAGGACTTCCCCGGCAGCTTCCGTCTCTTCATCGATCTTCCAGTATTGGCCGTCGGGGTATTCTTTGAGAAGACTATCTACCGGTACGAGGTAGCCCTGACCGGTCGGATCAAAAGGTTCCTCGGGTTCGGGCCAATCCGGTTCTTCATCTTCGATATCTTCATCTTCGGCCGCATTATCGTCTCGAGAAAAAGATTCTTCGCTCTCAGG
>CAZKZZ010000008.1:1575-55687 GCA_964557375.1 uncultured Spirochaetales bacterium
TGGAGGCTCTTCTTCGTTTGGGGCTTCGCTTAGTTCAGCACCTTCCGCCTCTTCTAGCTCGTCGGTTTCATCTATTATCTCCGAATCATATATCTCGGGCTCATATGCGCCGGCGGAGCCGCGGAATGTAGAGAGGGTGAGAAGTTTGACCGGTTTGGGACCTGCACCGTATCCAGACGCATCATAGGGTGCCGCACCGTATTCGGGCGACTCATCCAGTTCGCCCTCGCTGTCATCTACCCCGGAGCCGCCTGAAGAAAAAAACCGGTTTTTCAGATAAAAAATGATCGTACCTTCCAAGGGGATAAAGAGCAGAAGAAGCAGCCCCGAACCAAACCGTCCGAAAGAGTTCTGAAAGAATGTGGTCCCGGTAAATTGGTCGGCAGTAAGCATCAGTTTCAAGGCCATACTCACGGTCAGGAAAGGGACTACTGTCGCAATAAGAACAAAGAGGCGGTCATACCGCAGGCTGGGCCTGGAGAGCATCCAGGCATTGAGAAGCAGATAGAAGGGGACGTAGAACCCCGCCCAGAGAAAACTGTTATAGAGAAACCTGCCGGGAAACGCAAGCTTCGCTAGAAATGGAGAGGAAAAAGAAAAGAGTGCAAGAATGAGAGAGCCCAAGAGCAGCAGAGCAGCACCTGCAAGCCCCCATGCTACATATAGGGTGATTTTCTTCAATTTCTACCTTCTCCAGCCTTATAAAACTGCGTTCTTATTTATTTATCGGAAGATTCGGCCGTTATTTAAGGAAGTAAGATCAAGCTTATAATACCCAGAGGAATCAGGTAGAGACTGAAAAGATACAGCTTTCCTCCCCTCACCAGCCGAAGCAGCAGAAGCAGAGAAACCAGGCCCACGACGAATGACGAGACAATCCCGGCCGCAAGGGGTGCGGGGTTTACCTGTGCCATCAACTCTCCCACATCCTTGAGCTCGTAGATAAACGCACCTACGATTGCCGGAATTGCAATGAGAAAAGAAAACTCTCCCGCCTTCTTTCGGTCGAGGCCGGCGAAAAGGGCGGCGGAGATGGTTATACCGGAGCGGGATATCCCTGGAAACACCCCTAACCCCTGGGCGATGCCTGCTATCACTCCCTCTTTTACTCCGATCTCTCCATACTGTTTTTTGCCATGCATATAATGGGAACCGATCAGGACCCCCCCTGTGACCATAAACAGTACCGCAACGATCTTGGGATGTGATTCCATCTCCAAAAATGAAATACCGAGACCTAAGAGCACCGTGGGAACCGTTGCTGCGATGATGATTAGTATCAGTTTTAGATTTACACTGTCTTCACTTGTGTGTTTTCGACCCAAAAAACGGCCTAACGATACCAGGAGCGCCCGTATAGGCCCGCGGAAAACGATCAACACGACGATCAGAGTAGAAACGTGCAGGAGAACATCAAACAGGATGGGGATTTCTTCCAGCCCCAGGATTCCCCGTGAGAGGACCAGATGTCCCGAACTCGAAACCGGCAGAAACTCGGTCACTCCTTGTAGTGCGCCCAACAGCAGGGCCTGCAGAACCGTCATGTACTCCTCCTCAAAGCTACATCACTAATGATGAATCAGCTACCTGTCTTTAAAAAAAGACGATATAATCTCGTCCGGCAGTTTGTTTTCGTAAAGGTACGCATAATATAACGCAGATACAAGGACTTTACGGCCGTAATGACGTGTTTCTTTAAACGGAATGGCTTCGAGAAACAGAGGACCGGGCAGATCACCAAATTGGGCTTCCCAGCTGCGCACCCGGTTTGGTCCTGCATTATAGGCGTACAGGGCGCGGGAAGGAACATCGAATTGTCCCATCAACCTGTTAAAATAAAAAGCGCCCATCTCCAGATTGTCTGAAGGATTGGTCAATTCATACTCCTGCTTCCGCATGAGCATGGCGACATGTTCGGCAGTAGACGGCATCATTTGGGCCAGTCCCACAGCTCCGGCATGGGAGACGATCGCTGCTTTGAAATGGCTTTCCTCCCTCACCAGCCCGTAAAAGACGGAAACGGAAAGCGACTGTTTTTCCGATAAGCGGCGCATCTCGGAATAGTAGGGCCGGGGGTAGAGCAGGGTATAGTCGTCCAGGTCCACGGTATATTCCTCAGCGTTAAAAAGCAGTTTCATGATGACAACCGATTCATAAAAGAGACCCTGCCCGGCAAGTTCTTCGGCTGTTCGTCTGCTGAAAGCAAGATCCACCTTGTCAAATCGGGAGAGGAGAAGGTTATACGCCTCTTCATAGAGGCCGAACTGCATGAAACCGGATATGAAATGTTCAGCCTCGCCTCCTCTCGCCTCCTCTCTTTGTTCCTGCTTTTCCGGGTTTTCCTGTGTATCCTCGCCGGCGACGGGATTAGTAGAATCGGCGGATTCTGTAGGACCGGAGGTTCCCAGCTCTCCGGTCAAAGTTGGGAAAACGCCCCGCTCCGTCAGTTCCTCGGGCAGCGATGAAAACAGAAATGTATAATAGAGAGAAGATGTATCGAACCGGGTTTCTTGGACAGGAAAGGACTGCAGTTCTTCAATATAAGCCGGGGACGCGTTTAACAGTCCCGCCTCTGCAGCCTGAACAATAGCGGACCGGTACCTCAGCTCTGTAACAGGGTCCGCAACATGACGAATATCATTATACACTTTGAGCAGAAAGGTCCAATCCTTCTCCCGCACCAGAAAGGAACAGAGTTCCTCGAGAATATCGTGATAGTAGGCCGGGTCTACCCATTGGGTAACGTACCAGTCCATTTCCGCTGCCGCAGTGAGAGGATCATCATCAAACAGGGCATCCATGTGGAGCCAGAGGGCAATATCCCGCTCCCTGCCCGAGCTGCTGTGCTCGAGCGCCTCTTTGAAAAAGAGTGCTGCATCACGGTAGTTTCGGGGCCCGCTTTCCAGACGCCCCAAGGAGATATTGAGAATGTAAGGATTGACAGGCAGGTCCTTTTCTCCCAATCCGGCAAGAAGGACCGTACCTCGATCCTCTTCACCAGTAATGGAGAAAAGCCGGGCAGCTTCTTTTACCATCGTATCAGTTGTCATGAGATCAGGCTGGGAGTAAAAGAGAGGTTCCCACAGGTCGAACGCTTCCCGCCAATACCCTCTGGCTAGGTTATATTTTCCCTCGATTAACTGCTTCTCCATTGCAGTGAATCCGCTCCTGAGAACCCCTTTGTGCAGGAGAAAATCATGCCCCCGGACATGGAACATGGATGCCGGAACACCGGTAAAAAGGGACAAGAACTGCTTTTGCCATCCTTCTTTTTCCAGCTCGCACATGGTAGCAGCATAAAAAAGGTGCATTTCAGGGTCTTCCCGAAACAGCTCATCGAGCGAGACCCCGGAAATCCCGGCAAGCTCTTCTATCGCTTTCAACACCCCTTGGGTTTTCTCCTGCCAGTACATGGATTCGACATGAAGACGGCAGAGAGTTGCATGTTGGGGAAAGATATCTCGAGCATCTTCTGCAAACTCTTCCGCTTTCAGGTACTGTTTGGATTCCACCAGAGAGGAGAGAAGCAGCACCGCGGATTCCCGCTTCCACGGGCCCTGGCCCCGGTTCCACTGGAGCCCGAGCATTTCTTCAGCCAGATCATCCAGTCCCAACTCTTTATAGACAAATGACATATAGTAACCGGCGCCTTCTCCGAGCTGAAACACTTGTTTCAACGACACCTGATCGTAATTGATATGGCGAAGAAACTCGACATTGCGGTGCTTTATTCTGGTAAGAAAGGTCTCTTTCGGAATGCCCCAGATATCGGCGGAAGAACAGCCGCTCGTAGAAAGCAGCAGCAGCAGGGCGAGAACAAAACAAACGAGGCGTAATACTCTTGAAGAAAAACTCATGTATTGTCTGGTATAAAGATTTTTGTCCCCGCGTATATGCGGTCAGGATCTTTGATATCGTTTACCCTGGCAAGCATGCCGTAATACCAGGGTGTTCTGTAAAAAGAACGGGATATGTCCCAAAGTGTATCACCCCATCTAATGGTGTACCACACACCCTCATCAGATACAGCTCCGGATTCAGCAGTTTTTTTTTCAGCCGGGACTTCGGTGGACTGCCCGGCAGCTGGTGTTTCGGCAGCAGGCGTCTCATCACTGGTTGTTTCGGCGTTCGGCTCTTCGACCTCTTCTCCAGGCGGTTCTTGGGCGAGTGCTCCACTCTCGTCAACGCCCGGTTCGGTCTGTTCTTCCGGTCCCTCGTCTACTGTTTGAACGACAGCCTCGCCCCCTCTCGCCTCCAACGGAGGAATCGGTTCTCCCTGAAAGAGGAGAAAGAGAAGAAAAGCAATAAGACCAACGATTGCTAAACCGAGAATTATGAACCCTATCAGAAGAAGGGGGTGCATCCGGCGGTTTCCGGTCCGGCTCTCAACGGCCTGTTCCGCAGCCGCTGTCTCACCGTAGGGAACGCCGTAGGAATCTTCCTCTTCGGACAACTCATCCATGCTCGTTGTATCAAACTCTTCTTCAGGTTTTTCTTCCGTTTCTTCTTCCGTTTCTTCCTCAAAATCGGGCCCGAAAGATTCATCGAGTTCGAAGTCGGGAACTTCGTAGATCCCGTCTTCCGAAAGCGCTTCCAAACTTACACTTAAACTCTGTCCCTCTCCGGTTACTTTATCGTTCGCGCTGGCATTCAGATTGCCTTTTTCATCGATTCCGAGCAGGAGTTCGATTTCCGGGTCTCCGCGATGAGCAGATTCGATATTTTCTATGATAAGGCTCCCTAAATAGGCGGCGTTTTCCAGTTCTGTCCCCGTCCCTCGATAGAGATCAATCTGCATGCTTGATTGCTCATCCTGTACAGTGGTGAGTGTCAGCCTCTTTTTTCCCTTTTTTTCCTCGTCTATAATGGGGAAAAACGAACCGTTAGCTATTTTGATCCCGATTGTGGAATTGCTCACCTTGCCTCCTCGGAGAAAATTCTATCTATTATTAATAAGCTTGTCAATTGTTGCCGTTTCCTTGACATGAGAGGGGCCTAACGATGATAATGTACATTATGTCAGGTCTACTCCCAATTCTCCTTATTGGTATTTTTATCGGCGTATTTGCCCTTATTATTCTCATAATTTTTCGTTCAAAGAAAAAGGGAGGGGACAAGCAACCCAAAGCCAAAGACCGCAACACAATTTTAAAAGAGGCAAACCGCCGTCTTGCCCAGAATCCCAAGGATGCTCAGGCACTCCTCTCTCTAGCCGACCTGTACTACAAAGAACATAACTTTGAAAAGGCAATGAAGACTTATTCCGTCCTGATTGAGTTGTGCGCGACAAATCCTGAACTGGATGAGTTCGATATTACCCTCAAACATGCCCTCTCCGCGATGAAGATGAAAAACTACGATCTCGCCTACAAAAGTCTCGTTATTGCCCGCACCTTGAACCAGGAATCATTCGAAGTAAATTATAATCTCGGCTACCTCGAATACTTGAAGAAAAATTACGAAAAGGCGGTCAATCTTCTTCGTGCGGCAAAAAACCAGCAGCCGGATGACCCCCAGACCCAGCGGTATTTGGGGCACAGTCTCTACCGAATCAAAAAATACAAGGAAGCTGCTTCTATTCTGAAACGGGTACTCGATCTCGAACCGGACGATAAAGAATCCCTTTTTGCCCTTGCCCAATGTTACAATGAATTGAGCCAGAGCGAACAGGCTATAAAGATTTTTACTCATCTGCGTACCGACCCGGAAATCGGACCCACGGCCGCACTTTTTGCGGGGACCATTCACCTCAACAACAGACAGTATCAGCAGGCAGCAATGGACTTTGAAATCGGCCTGCGGCACGAAAAGATCAAAAAAGAGACCGCCTTAGAGATGCGGTACAGACTCGCGGCTACCTATATTAAACAGCAGGACCTTGCCAAAGCGATCTCCCTTCTTACCGATATCCAGAACAGTGTACCGGGATATAAAGATGTGCCCGAACTGCTCAAGAAATACGGCGAGCTCAATTCCAACCAGAATCTGCAGACATACCTCATCTCTCCGCCCTCGGAGTTTACCAATCTCTGCCGGAAAATCGTAGAAAACTATTTTCCGAAAGCAAAAATTAAGATCATCGACATCACTATGAACAAAAACGAATATGCCGATATCCTCACCGAAATCAGCACCAGCAGGTGGGAAGACATCATACTGTTCCGCTTTATACGCACCACGGGGCAGGTTGGAGAATTGCTGCTTCGCGACCTCTACGGGAGATTGAAAGAGGTGCGGGCCGGCAGAGGGTTCTGTTTTACTGCAGGGAATTTCAGCGAAGGGGCCCAGCAGTTCGTTGAAGCACGGCTGATCGATCTCGTGGAAAAGAAAGAACTCATAAAGATTTTAAAGAACCTTCACAGGGGCAGGGTTCAATCCACCTCTAAATAAACGAGATTCCGTTCCGCCTCTAAAAAAGGGACTGTCACCGGATACAGAGCATACCGTTTTATCTCCGGTCTCGCCGCGACCCGCTCGAGCTCCGCTTGTACCGTATCGGTTTTTCCTTTATAGAGTAGTATACCCCCGCCCGGCCGGGTAAGACCTGTGAGGTCCCCGATAGCTTCAGATATCTCCCCCAGCGCTCTCGTTGTCACCAGGCCGTAGCGGGCCCCGAGCTCCCCCGCCTGACTGTTTATTACCCGGACATGGGAAAGCCGCAGCAGGGCCCGGATATTGTTTAGAAATCGGGCCCGTTTCGATGAACGTTCGATCAGGTCTATACGGAAACGCGGGAAAAAGAGGGCAAGCGGGACTCCGGGAAACCCCGCGCCGGAACCGACATCGGCCATTGTCATAACGGGGAGAGTCTCTTCCACCTCGGAGATGACAGCCACACCGCTTAGCGAATCGAGCAGGTGCTTAACGATCAACTCCCGGGTGGATTCATACCGGACGAGGTTAAACCGTTTGTTCCAGGAGGCGAGCTCATCGAGATAGATCTCCAGGTTCCTGATCCGACTCTCTTCAGCAGGCAGACCCAGTTTCCTGATTCCTGCCGTTACAAGTTCTTTCTCATCCCCGGTCACTGTTTTCTCTTTCCTCCCAGCCGTACGAGAAGAAGGGCAATATCGGAAGAGCGCACACCGGAGATGCGGGAAGCTTGTCCTACCGAAAGCGGGCGGATCATCTTCAGTTTCTCCTTGGATTCGGTGGATATTCCCTCTACCTTGTCATAATCGAAGTCAGCCGGAATCCGCATCTTCTCCATCTTTTCGAACCGGTGCACCTGCTGCTCCTGACGCTTTATATACCCCTCATATTTGACATCGAGCAGGGCCTGCTCGATCCACTCTTCCGCATACTTTTCGAACCCGGGCTCCATGGTAAGGAGCTCTTCCGGCTGCACGGTCGGGTCGCGGACAATCTGGAGAAACGGTTTACCGGCGTGCTTCATCAAATCGCTGTCCGGGCTGAGCTCGTTCTGCTTGAGCCTACGGCTGGCGAGAAGTTCTTTTACCTCTTCGATGCCCTCTTTTTTCTTTTGAAACTGTTCCGCTGTTTCCTCGTCCTGGAGACCTGCCAGGTAGCCTTTCTCGAACAGCCGCATGTCCGCGTTATCATGACGCAGTGAGAGCCGATATTCGGCCCGAGAGGTGAACATCCTGTACGGTTCGTTCGTGCCGACTGTAACGAGATCATCGATGAGGACACCGGTGTACGCCTCCGATCTGGTGAGAATGAGCGGTTCTTCCCCCCGGAGGTATCGTACCGCGTTGATACCGGCCATAAGCCCCTGACATCCGGCTTCTTCGTATCCGGATGTACCGTTCGTCTGTCCTGCTGTAAACAAACCCCGAATTAGTTTTGTCTCCAGACTGGGATAGAGCTGGCGGGGGTCGAGATAATCATACTCCACTGCGTACCCGGGGCGCATGACCTGGACGTTCTCGAGTCCTGGGACTGTTTTTAGGAATTGCTCCTGGACCTCTTCCGGCAGCGAAGAGGATATACCGTTTAGATACATCTCTTCGGTTTCCAGTCCTTCCGGCTCCACAAATATTTGGTGCCTGTTCCTGTCGGGGAACCGCACCACTTTGTCCTCGATCGAGGGGCAGTATCGAGGTCCTTTACCGACGATTTCACCTCCGTAGAGGGGGGAACGGTGCATATTCTGCCGGATGATTTCGTGGGTAGCATCGGTGGTATAGGTGATGTAGCAGCTTACACTCGGAGTCGGTTTTATTTCTCTGAAAAAAGAGAACGGGTAGACCTTCTTATCACCAGGCTGCTCTTCCATGTTGGAGAAATTGAGCGAAGACCGAGCCACCCGTGCCGGGGTGCCTGTTTTTAACCGGCCTACGGTAAACCCCAGTTTCCGAAAAGCGTCCCCGAGACCCACTGCGGCGGGCTCTCCCAGCCGACCCGAAGGACAGGTGTACTCTCCTATAAAGATCTTTGCCTCCATAAAGGTCCCGGTCGTAACTACAACCGCCTTTGCCGCAATCTCGAGTCCCCGCTCCGTAACCACCCCCCGGGCCTTCCTGCCTCTGCTCGGCGACCCGCTACCGTCTGCGCCCTTTCCGTCCTGCTCGATGATGAGGTCTGTTACCGTGTCCTGAAAAACGTGGAGGTTCTCCTGCCGTTCGAGGGTCGTTTTGGCCAGAGCGGCATACCGGAACTTGTCCGCCTGGGCGCGCGGGGCCTGTACTGCCGGCCCCCTACTGCGGTTGAGCATCCGAAACTGGATCATCGTCGTGTCGATCAGGCGGGCCATCTCACCGCCTAAGGCGTCGATTTCGCGGACGATATTCCCTTTGGAAAGACCACCTACGGCCGGATTGCAGGAGAGTCTTCCAATACTATCCAGACTTTGCGTTATGAGAATGGTTTTATATCCTAATCTGGCCGCGGCCAATGCAGCCTCGATCCCTGCATGCCCCGCGCCCACAACAACAACATCATAGTCGTTCATAATGATACTAACTCACTTGCCAACGCAAAATTTCGAAAACATATTGTTCAGAATATCTGCGGTGGTGACTTCACCGGTTATCTCTCCTAGGGCCCGGAGTGCTTCCTGAACGTCGAGAGAAATCATATCGAGAGGGGCCCCGGATTCTATGCCCGAGCCGACCTGGTCTAACGCCGATAGGCACCGTTCTAAGAGTTCTTTTTGCCGCAAACTGTCAATAACCGGTTCTCCCTCAGAGGCACTCGTCCCCCCGAGGGCACGGCCGACGATCTCCTCTTCGAGCCGGGAAAAGCCCTCGCCGGTCACCGCACTCAGCTCAAGGGCGTCAGCAGGCGGTGATTTCTGCCTGCAATCGGCTTTGTTCCACACCAGTACAGTCCGCTCCTTCCATCGGGGATCGGTCAAAAACGTCTCCTCATCCGGATGAACGCCCTCTGTCCCGTCGACAAGATAGAGTATAATATCGGCATTCTGAATTAACCGTTCACTGCGCGCGATACCTGCCGTCTCGATGATATCCTCGCTCTTGCGCAGCCCCGCCGTGTCGTACAGCTTTACCGGGACCCCCCGTACGGTCATCCACGATTCGATATAATCCCGCGTCGTTCCGTGGATCTCGGAAACAATGGAACGGTCCTCCCGTAAGAACAGGTTGAACAGGGACGACTTGCCCGAGTTTGTCTTCCCGGCCAGGACGATCCGGACCCCCTCCTGGTACACCCTGCCCACGGTGAAGGTACTGATGAGTTCGCGGACCGGTTTCCTCAGGTCTTCTATCCTGGAGAGCGGGATTGTATAATCACCCGCTTCCGGTTCTTCATCCGAATAATCGAGCTGGATTTCGATTTCGGTCATGATGTCCGTCAGTTCTGCTTTTACCCGGTTGATTCTCTTTTCTATTCCCCCTGAAAGACGATGGAGGGCTAAGGCGTGGGCTTTTCCTGATTTCGCGGCAACTATCTCCCGGACCGCTTCGGCCCTGGTAAGGTCCATTTTACCACTCAAGAAAGCCCGCAGGGTAAACTCTCCCGGTCCTGCCTGGCGGAAGCCGTTTGTAAAGAGAACCTTCATGATCTTTTCGACCCCGGCCATACTTCCGTGGACCGACAATTCGACACTGTCCTGTCCGGTGTAACTTTTCGGGGCCCGAAATACGGCGGCAAGAACGTCATCACACGGTCCTCCCGTCGCCGGATCGATGAACGTCCCGTGCACGACACTGTTACCCGGTGCTTTAATGAGCCGATTAGAAGGTAAAAAACAGGTACCGACCTTCTCGATCGCCCCTTCGCCTGACGTACGTATTACCGAAAGCGCACTCTCCCCCCAGGCAGTGGCGAGGGCAGCGATACAATCGTCGGGATAATAATCAGCATAATCCATGGTTGTGACAAGTATAGAGCACAAGCTAATTTTGTTGCAACGAGTGCAGAGAGGATTCACAAAAACCGGAATTGGCTTTATGATGATTCTGTGGAACCGTTAGATCTCACCAATATGGACGAAAAAGCAGCCCGGGAGTACGTTACAGCACTCCTGGCAACAATCAAGCAGACCAGGACCAAACGGCATGAACTGGAAAAGGAGGTCGCCCTCTGGAAAAAACGGGTCGCCTTGGCCGAAGAGAAGAACGAGCCCAAACTCTCTGCTGAAGCTGCAGTCATACTCGACCAAAAAAAGCACGACCTCTCCCATCTGGCCGCCGAAGAGGAAGAGCTCTTAAAAGAGCTGAGAAGTGCTAAATCACAGCTCGTTCTCATCCAAAACCGTCCCGAACTCTCCATCAACCCGGACCAGCTTCTCGCGGAGCTGGAGATGGTAGCGGGTAAAGAAGATGAGACAACCACACACTTTAAAGAGTTTGAGGCGGAACAAGCTCTCGAAGCACTGAAGAAGAAAATCGAGGAAGAACAGGGACGTTCCTGAAACGTGATATTTTTCGGGGAGTCGAAGCTAGGGCAGTTCTTCGATCATTACTTCGCCGAACTCCTGTCCCAAACCTTTGAACGCAACAGAGATAGCCGTACGGATGTTGCTGCCCCTGCTCCGCTTGGAATTGGTCCCGGAATAAACGACTCTGCCGGTTTTAAAATCAACAGCAGTCACGGTTCCGGTCACCTCGACCGTATACATGCCGTTCGCATCACTAAAATTGCTTATTCCGCACACTCCATAGATGAGCCGCTCGATCCTTCCTGAAAATTGATCTTTCGCCCGGTTTACGATCTGCTCATGGTCGAGTCTCTGTACATCCAAAGATGATGGCGGGAGCAGTTCTACCCTGAACCCGGCTGCTGACAGTCTCTCCATTACGCCGACAGCAGCATCGTTACTTGCCTGCGGAGTTCCGGCACGGTCGGTTTCAATAATGAGGATCCCGGTCGGTATTTCTTTTGCTCTCGAGAGAGAAGTATACTGAAATACTACTTCCTTTGAGCGGACAACTTCTTCTAATGCAGCTATTTCACCGGCAAGCCCGCCGGAGAGGTCCCGGAGAGGTTCGAGATGCATAGACAAATCGATTTGCATAGTGAGCATCTCAGAACCGACAAAATGGGGTGCGGGCCGGTAAAAAGCTGCAATGCCTTGAGCGGATGTTTGAATATGCTTACGGACCGACTCCAATTCTCCTTCCTCTGTGAGCTTTCGGTAGGTCACGACGATGGGTACCTCAGCAAGAGCTGTGTCTGGCCCGTTTCTGCCGTTGGTCACTTTCGCCAAAAAGGGTGATTGAAACGGGACACCAACTTTTGTTGCCAAATTGTTATTTTCAGTGGTTATCTCAATGCGGCGAAGCGAGTCAGCTGCTTTTCTCAGGTTGGTCCGAACAACGAGATCGCTGTTATGTATCGAGGAGGTGAACGCTTGCGTGGCAGCTTCGAGATATGCCACTGCAGCCTGGTAGAAATACCCCACATCGTGAAGAGCATTCCCCTTTTGCTCTACTTTTACTACTGCTTCTTCATGTTCAAAAAAAACCTTCCACACCGTCTCCCGCTCTTTCTGGAGTGCACTTCGATTATAGGCGGCGAGTAAAAAGACTGAAATGGTGTTATCTTTTTTTTCAACATAGCGGTCAGCGATATATACAGCACTGCCCGATTCATCTACTGCGGTACTCAACGCTTCTTTCACCCGGGAGATATATTTATTCAGCGTATCCTGGGCCTTTATCGTCGTACTATCGTCAACCCGCACCCCCAAACGATCAATTATCGAATCGATGACACCTTCTACCGCAATGCGTTCAGCATGTGCGAGACCTTTCTCCTCGTCTGCTGTTCCTGATCCTGTGAAGTAGACTGTATTATCTGAAGAAGCCGGAGGATTCTCGACCCACTCCGGTTTTTTCTGTGTTCCGACAGTAGAATTGCTCCCCTCCGGCACCGATGTACAGCTTCCGAAAAAGGAAATACATATAATGAGTACAATCCCTGTCCCTACCCACTCGAAGACTCTTCTCATCAATTAAACCTCAATAGTGTATGATCAATCCCAAACCGACTACCCATCCCCCGTAACCGGAAATATCATCGAAACCGAACCAATAGGTGTATCCGAATTCGCCGAACAGACGCAACCGCTCCGACAGCAAGTGACTTACTGTTATTTCGGCCAAAAACCCGGCATGGGTTAATCCTCCGACCTGCTCGGCGGTCGAAAGTCCGATTCCGCCCGCTACCCGGGGTGCAACCAGAACCCGGCCTGCATACCAATTCATCTCTCCTCCGGTATAGAGCTGGACATGGAATCCGAAGGGGAACGGCACCTGATCGAGCCCGAAGAGAAACGGGACCTCCAATCCGATAAGCGGGCGAAGAAGAAAAAAACCGCGCGAGAAGGTTTGTCTAAATCCGACCGTAACCGCCTTAAACGGATTTGCGTCAAACCCGATCACAGCGTGGAGATACGGTGTAGAGACCGCCCCCGCGTAATCCTTTTTTACCACCCTATAACCGATCCGAAGCGGTTTGTCCGCGTAGAAGACCCGTGCAAAAGAGAGGTCTTTTTCCACCCTCTCGACAATCAGTCTGCCCACCTCGTTCCCGTCCTGATCAACGATACCGAATATATCACCCTGTTTTACTCCGCGCTCTCTCCCAAACGATATAACCACTTTGCGCTCACGAAGTATATTTATAATTCCTTCTGTAACTCGAAACAGCGGTATATCGGAAACTTCTTCATTCAACAGGAGTGCCGCCTGTTCAGAGGCTTTCTGCACAGCCTCATCTCTGTCTTCTCCGCTTCCCTCTGCACGGACTGAAAAGCGCACCATAGTCCTCGTATCAAACACTCGGAGAGCTGTAATCGTCGTTACGGCAGTGACTGTAAACCGTCCTTCCTCTTCTCCCTCGGTTTCATTGAATTCAGAAAGAACCGGAATAATCACGATATAGGAGTTGATTATAGTACTCACATCGTCACCGGATATTGTCTCCCCGGAGAGCGTAATCGGCTCGGCAGTTCCATTCCCCGTCCCTACAGCCTCTTTTTTGTCCAGCGCTGCGCGAAGCTCGCTTGTAAAACTGTTTATATCTTCATTTCTCAGGCGGTACGGAAGGTTCTCCAGCTCGAATCCTTCAAACGTGTTGAATGACGAGGCCAGCTGATCATCAATGGTATCCGGTATCAGCCGAGGAGCATTCTGGACGGAAGTACCGGCATCAAACAGAATAATCCGCTGCCGGGTGTTCATTTCCTCAGCCTGAATCGATAAACCGGCAACGGAGCACAAAATGATCACAGTGCTGATGTAAATTTTTACAACGGCATTCAAAGAGTTATTCCTTTTCCATTGAGAAATAAAATTCTGCTATGTGTTACTATATTCTTCCAATTCTTTATCGGGTTGTTTCTCGTTTTTTCCTTCAGCCGTGGTTGATTCATTTTTAACAAGCCGTAAAGATTCGGAAAATATGAGTATCCGTTCTATCTCCAGCGATCCACTGGATATACCGTTTGAGACCGTAAGTGTGATGGGAACGAAGTCACCGTCGTTCTCACTGCTGTAAACCTCTTTTCCGTTGATGGTAATAGAAAAAATCCCCTCTTCATGGAGAAACTCTGCCTCAATTGTGCCGTTCTCATATTCAATAGCCCGTGACTGCCCGCTACTCGAGGTCACTACACCGTTGAAACCGACTGATACCGGTTCGAACGAGCCGTCCAAAGCGGCAATAGTGAGCTTCTGATCACTGCTGTTCAGAAACGAAGCGATTTCCATCTCGACGGAAACCCTCTCATGACTTACCGAGAGTTCCGGTAAGTCCAGTTCCCCGTCGGGTTCGATGATGAGATGCCCCTTTTCAACAGATAAGAGATTGTTTTTTTCGAGCGAGTCCGGAAAATAGAGTCCATCAAACCCCTCAGCATAGATGAGGTCGGAACCGTACTGCTCGGTTGATTTTTTAAAATAGATATTCGGATCTATCGCCGCGCGGTTTCTGTTGTCCCGGAAAAATATCCCGAACTCATCGATTACACCCTGAAACCCGTTGGGCCCGCCGATTATTGCCGAGCCTTCCTCCCCTATCTGTCCGACTGAAAGACCTTGTTCCTCTATCTTTACCGCATCGCCGTCAACGAACCACTGCAATGTAACGGACCGTATACCGGGGACCACAGAAAGGGCTATCGTATAAGCGCTGTTGGGATCGAGGAGAAACCCGGAAGAAGATGTAAACCTGCGTTCTCCGGAGATGATCGTGGATTTCAATACTCCGTCTTGGTCGGTGGAGATAGAAAATGAAAACGTTCCATCTTCAGTTTCGGTCGAGAAAAAGGACCTATTCTTTGGCCGTGTATCGATGTACAGTTTTACCTCCGCGGTAAATGGGGAAAGGCTTCCGTTTTCTACCGGAAGAACCATCTGATTGACTTTGAACCCGGATGAACCGTCCAAGTAATAACCGAACAAGTTGCCCCGAACATCCACTTCGGGAGAACCTACCGGCTCTACTAATCCGATGTCCGGCCGTACGCCGCTGTCTTTCCAATCACCCTGAAAATGAAATACACTATAGTAATTCTCGTTTGGATAAAAGCCGTTTTCTTCCCTACCTCTTCCGCTGGTAACAAAGAATTCGGCTTCCATCGAAGCTGTGGAAGAAAACTCGTAGCTGCCTTTAGGTGGTGCAAATGGGAACAGCTCTACAGTTATTGAATACACTCCTTCCGAATCGGGAGCGTTCCATTGCAGTTTATCATTATTAGGCCCTTCACTTAGGACCTCATCCCCCATACTCCAGCGGATATAGGGCTCAGCACTGACCGGATACTGCAGATGTGCCGCTAAAAGGGCTTCCGTACCCGGTGTAATCACCGGAGGATATGAAGTGATGTTTTTGACACTGTAAACGCCGTTGGTAAAGAAAAAAGCAATTTCACGATTGAGTTTTATCTCTCCCTCACTATCAAACCCGGTGTATTCAATTGTGTAGAGACCGGGGTCGATATCCGGTAAATCGATGGACGGCAGTTGTTCTTGCTGTAGTTCGGCGTAACCGAGTTCTTGAGAAGCGAGCAGTTCCCCATCCGAAGAGAAGAGTTCAATGGTAAGCTTTTCGAGTACGACCTCATCCGGGTCATATTGAAGCGAGAGGGGGATTTCATCCCCTTCAGTGAGAAAAGCACCGTCTTCTATGCTCTTTACTACCACCTCATCGTTGGGCATGGGATCATTCATAAAGCCCATGGGAGCTTCACATGAGAGAATCCCTAATATGAGAAAAATGGTAATAATAGTAATAATCGCTTTCGACATCGTCTCTAGATACAGTATACCACAAATTAGTATAAAAACAAAGAAGGGAGGTCAATTGTGCTTCTTGCAAAAATCGGTTATTTTTGCAAGAAGCCTTGAAGTTTTTGGTTGTAATAGTGAATAATGCTTTCTAATAGAATGAATTACCAAAAACTTCACAGTATATTAAGGTAGCTATTTCAAAATTAGTCTTAATTTTGAAATAGCTTCACTTGCCTGATCCTGGATAAAGTGCCGAGTTCATATCATCCATACTTTTTATTTCCTCATCCTTCGCCTCTTTGTAATACTCGGCAGCACGCCGTTCTCGTAATTTATCCAGAATCTTTCTTTTCTTTGAAACTTCGAGGTACTGATTTTTGATTTTGTCCCTCTCTACATTCTTTACTGCCAATTCCTTCTCTTTCTTCATCGCAGTGCGCTCGAGCCGCTGCATGTATAACTCGGATGCGGTAAGATACTCGATATCTCCGGCCCCGTACTTGAACCTGTCTTTGAAGGCTCTCGCCTTCTCTCCGTACATGTTATCTATTTCCCGTTCCAGTTTTAAACACGTACCTGCGACTTTAGCGAGTTTTACTTCCCATTCCCGCTCTCTGTGTCGCCTGATTGTCAATAACCGTTCGAGCCTAAACTGGAACCGCTTCATATTCCAACTCTTCCTTAGGAATTTCGATTTCAGCTATCTCCCCCGCCGTTCTAAGCGTGTCCGCGAGGTCCGCTTTTTCTTCTATTGCCTGTTCCAAAAAATTTCTAATAGCAGGCATCTTCTTTATCGCGTCATCGATTTCCGGATTGCTCCCTTCCACGTACGCCCCTACATTTATCAAGTCTTCAGCTTCGCGATAGGTGGCGATAAGACTCTTGATGTATCCAGCCGCCTCTTTTGACCGCGGTCCGGTAATTTTCACTGCAAGTCTGGAAATGCTCTGCAGTACATCGACTGCCGGATATTGATTTTTCTCCGCCAATCTGCGGGAGAGAACGATGTGTCCGTCTAAAATTCCCCGCACCGCGTCTGAGATGGGTTCATCCATATCATCGGCATCTACTAAAATTGTATAAAATCCTGTTATCGTGCCCCGGTCAGACGTACCGCACCGTTCTAAGAGCTTCGGAAGGGTCGAAAAGACCGACGGTGTATACCCTCTCGTTGCAGGCGGCTCCCCTACAGCCAAACCGATCTCCCGCTGGGCCCGGGCAAATCTAGTAACACTGTCGAAGAGCAGCATCACGTTGTTGCCTAGATCGCGAAAGTACTCTGCTATGGTCGTAGCGAGAAACGCGCCCCGTATTCTCGAGAGGGGCGGACTGTTTGAAGAACTGACTACGACCACGGAACGTTTCAGTCCCTCTTTTCCGAGATCGTGTTCGAGGAACTCCCGTACTTCTCTCCCCCGCTCTCCGATAAGAGCTATCACGTTGATATCCGCTTCCGTATTTCGGGCAATCATACCTAAGAGGGTTGATTTTCCCACTCCGCTTCCGGAGAAAATTCCCATACGCTGGCCTTGCCCTACCGGGAGCATGAAGTCGATCGAACGGACTCCGGTAATAACCCGCTTTGTTATCTTCTTTCTTCGTAAGACATTAGGTGGATCTCTGAAGACAGAATACCACTGCTCCGATCCGATATTTCCACTGTCATCGATTGGATTCCCCATGCTGTCGAGGACTCTGCCTAACAGCCGCTCTGTTACCGGAACAGTGAGGGTCTCGCCCATGGCAATAACTACACAGCCGACCTCGATACCTCTCATATCATCGTAGGGCATAAGCTGAACAGCTTCTCTGGAAATTCCGACAACTTCCGCCCACACCGTCCCTTTTCCATGGGGAATGAGGATTTGGCACAACTCTCCGATAACAACCTGCGGACCGTGGCTTTCGATGAGAAGACCTCTCACCCGTTTTACCACTCCGGTATATTTTATGGGGTCGGTCCGTTTTACTGCTTCCGTGTATTTATTGAACAACTGCATCTTCCCCTCCCAAAGAATATGCTCTTCATGTATCGGCAGGCCTGCTGCAGCGGTCATCCCCGCTTTGCATCACAGCAACAGTGTGATGTTATCCTGTTGAAAACGTATCAAACTCCGTTTCTCCTCCGGTCTTCGTTCTTATCGGGGTCATGTTCTGAATCTTGTTGGTTATCTCATCGAGCTGAGAAGAGATGCGTGCATCGATTTCGCCGAAATCGGTTTCGATAATACAGCCGCCCGGGTCGACAGTCGAATCTTCCACCACCGTTATGGATTTGATGTTTTCTACCATACGCATAAAATCTTTCACATGGTCCGAAGTAAGCTGTACGTCGGTCAGATTTACCCGGATAATTACATCTCCTCTTGTTTTCAGCTTCCGAAGTGCTTGGATAACATTGTTTACCACAACATTTTTCTGGTTCTCGGATATGACTTTGACAACTTTATTTGCAATCATCAGAACGAGATTTATAAGCTGGGTCTCAGACTCATCAATAATTTCATTCCTTTTAGCAATTGCCATATTGATGATCATGTGAAGCTGGTCGATGAGCCGCTGTGCTTCTCCTCTGCCGGCCTCAAAACCTTCTTCATGCCCTTCATTGTACCCCTTGGTATGCGCATCACTCTCGAGCTTCTCTACTCTTTCCTGCGCCTCTTTTGTAATCGTTTCCGCCTGGTTCTTTGCATCATCGACGATTTGTGCCGCTTCGTCCTCCGCCTCCTGTTTGATCTTCTGGGCCTGGTTGTTTTTCTGCTCGACCTCATCAAACGCCTTCTGTTCGGCCTCTTTTACGATGCGGTCCGCCTCCTCATGGGCGGCGGCGATCATCTGTTTTTTCTCTTCTTCCCACTGCTCTCTGAAGGCTTCCGCTTCTCTGCGCAGATCATCTGCTGTAGGGCCTGTATACTCCTCAGCAGAAAGTTCCGCCGGTTCAGCCTCTTCGAGCTCCGATTCCGGAGGCTCGATAATAACACGCTCCGTGAGATTCACGATTTCGGTTGGGCGGAAAACATTCTTTGCCAATTACAACCCCCTCATATCACACGACCATCTCGTCTTCACCGGAACGGGCAACAACGATTTCACCCTGTTCCTCGAGCTTTCTGATGATAGAAACGATCTTTTGCTGCGATTCCTCGACATCTTTGAGCCGTACCGGACCCATATACTCCATGTCCTCTTTGAGCAGGGTAGCAGCTCGTTTTGACATGTTTCGGTATATTTTGTCCTGTACTTCCGAATCCACAGCTTTTAATGCCTTTGCGAGTTCGTTCGTGTCCACCTCGCGGAGCACTTTCTGTATTGCACGGTCGTCGAGGAGCACAATATCTTCGAAAACGAACATCCTCTTCTTTATATCTTCGGCAAGTTCAGGGTCTTCCTCCTCAAGAGATTCAATAATTGTCTTTTCCGTCGAGCGGTCGACCAAATTGAGGATATCGACGATACTCTCGACTCCGCCTGCAGCCGTATAATCTTCAGAAGAGAGTGTTGAAAGCTTTTTCTCGAGTACCCGCTCTACTTCCCGCAGTACTTCAGGTGAGGTGCGGTCCATGGTTGCGATCCGTTTTGCGACATCGGACTGCACCTCATGGGGCAGACTTCCCAGTATTATTGACGCTTTGTTCGGTTCTAAATACGCAAGAATGAGGGCAATCGTCTGGGGATGCTCCTGCTGGATGAAGTTCAAGAGATGGGTCGGATCGGTACGCCGGATAAAATCGAAAGGCCGCACTTGCAGGGAGCTGGTCAGTCTGTTGATGATGTCCACCGCTTTCTGGGACCCGAGTGATTTTTCCAGCAGTTCCCGGGCATAATCGATACCCCCGCTGGTTATAAAATCCTGGGCCATCATCAGTTCCTGGAACTCCTGAAGGACGGCGTCTCGATCTTCAGGCTCCACGCTGTCGAGCCTTGCAATCTCGAAAGTAAGCGCTTCGATCTCGTCTTCGCGCAGGTGCTTGAAAATTTCAGAAGATATTTCGGATCCGAGAGTGACCAGAAAAACCGCGGCTTTCTGTCTTCCCGTTAGTTGTTTCTTAACCGAGCTTTTTTTCCCGCCTCCGGTAGTCGTAGCGGTTTCAGCGGTAGCGGCTTTTTTTGCCATATTACTCCTCCATTAACCAGGTCCTAATAAGCTGGGCAACATCTTCCGGGTGTTCTCTGGCCATATTGATCGCATTTTCCTGCATTTCCATTCGCGCCCGCTCCTCCACGGACATCTCGACCTCCACTCCTTCTTCTTCAGCACTCCGTAATGCTGCTTCCCGCATAGCCTGATGCTGTCGGGCCAGTTCTTCTTCACGCAGCTTTCGTCTCCGTTCGATTTCCCTGGTTACCAGCCGGAACGCAATAAATGCTACCAGGATTATTGCAATTCCGATTGCTCCATACAGCACCATTTGCTTTGCCCGGGCCCTTGCTCTGAACTTTTCATCTTCCTGAGCATGTTCGGCGGTGCGGTCGAATTGGAGGTGCTGGACAGTTACGCTGTCGCCCCGGTCGCGGTCATATCCCACCGCATGTTCGACCAACGTCCTCGCTTTATCGAGTTCTTCCTGGCTGACGGGAATATATTCCCGTTGGATGCTCCCATCCTTATTTAAAAGAACCTCTCCCTTATCATCATATTTCCACTTCCAAATACCGTCAATTGCCACGGCCGCCGTAATCCTGGTTATTTCCCAGGGGCTCTTCTCCTCATAGATGTTACGAGTATTTACAACCTCGTTTTGGGTATTTTGCTCTTTGGAATACTCGCCGACGAGTCCTTCTAAGTCCTTGTATGCCGGGGGAGTCTGTCCCTCTTGGCCGGGAGGCCCCTCCGGATTGAACCCGGTGCCTTTGAACTGTTCGTCTAACGTGCTCTTGGAAATGGTAATAGATTCTACAACTTCTCTTTCACTATAAGGGGTTTGGGGATTATCTTCAACCATGGTAATCGGGTAATGTTCCTCAGTCTCTACGGTCATCTTTCCCATATCTACACTTATGTCTACATTGATAACTTTAACCCGATGTGCACCAAAAATCTCGGAAAGCTCCTTGAGAATGTCCTTTTTGTACTCGTTCTCGAGGTCTTTCTTGGTCTTCATCTCCCGTTTTGCCAATTCGAGCCTGTCCAGTTTTTCCAGACCTTCGAAATTGTTGAGTTGGTTCCCGTTGTGGTCTAAGACAACGATGTCTTCTTCCGCCAAGCCCTGTACGGCATGCTGGATCAATTTTACCAGACCTTCGATCTTCGTACGATTTTCGACTATATCCGAGCCCGGTGTCGGTGTGATAATAATCGATGCGGTAACCGGGTCCTGGTCTTCTGTAAACAGTTCATCTTCAGGCATTACCAGTTCGACCTGGGCGGAATCTACATCCTGTAAAGCTTCGATGTGCTGTCGTACACTCTCCGTGATCGCCTGTCTGAGATTGACGTTCCGCTCGAAATCGGTAAGCGTCCAGCGGTCCATCTTGAACACGTCCCAGGGCGAAACCTCGGGCGGAATGAGATCTTCCCGGACCAGGATCGCCACCATTCTCTGGGCAGTCTTCTTGTCTTCGACGAAGATTTTTCCTTCCTCGGTGATTTGGTGAGCAACATCCTCCTCATCGAGCCGCATGGAGATCCTTGAGAGCAGCTGCTCATCGGTAATATTAGTAGTAATAAGCGGAACCATACTCGGTGAAGAGCTGAAAACAATGAGAAACACGATACCAACGAGCGCGCCTCCCACCACAGCGAAGAGTATGATTTTTTGTACTATAGACCATTTGCTCCACAGATTTTTAATCTGCTCGAGTAGCTTCTGTAACCATTCGTTCATGTCCCCCCCCAGTTTATGAACTTATCGTATACTTATAATCTCCCGATATGCTTTTAACGCAGCATCTACGATAGATTTCGTCATTGTAAGTGAAGTATTCGCCTTTGCTATGGCGATACTGACATCATGAGCATCGACACTATCCGGACGGGTTATCATCTGCTGGATCAGGTTGGCAGAGTACTGCTGCTGATCGTTGACTTTTCCTAAAGCATCGGTGAGCAGTGTATTGAAGCCGGTCCCTTTGTCCGGTTTCTCGGTCTCTATATATCCTTCCCGGTTTAGATGCTTCGCGTCGGTCCGTTTCATGTCGATCATATCGCCGCTTACCTGATTTATTGATAAATAATCCATCTCTTATCTTCCTCTCTCTATCTCATGATATCAATTGCTTTTAGAAACATAGATTTCGAACCGTTTACGATAGCAACATTGGCCTCGTAGGAACGGCTGGCGGATATCATATCCACCATTTCCTGGACCACATTAATATTGGGGTACTCTACATACCCTTCCCATTGCCCGGTCTTGATTGCGTCCGGATGGGTCGGGTCCCATACCCGTTTCGGGTCCGCGTCCATATCTTTCTCGATTTCGGTAATACGTACCCCTTTTCCTATTCCGTTATCGAGATATTCCGGTAAAAAGGGGCTGCGCCAGTACGGCTGTGAGACTTTCGGACGGAAAACTACCCGGCTCCGGCGGAACGGGCCCCCTTCGGTCGTTCGGGTCGTGTTGACATTGGCAATATTGTTGGAAATGACATCGAGCCTCGTCCTCTGGGCTGAAAGCCCGGTAGCTGCAATATTTATACTACTGTACAATCCCATCTCTTATACTCCTACCGCAACACCAGATTGATCTGCCGGAACTGACTGCTCAGCGCGTCTACCATAAGATTGTAGTTGAGCTGATTGTGCAGTGCGTTCATCATCTCTTCTTCGACATCCACATTGTTCCCATTGTTCTTGGAGGTCGATAAATAATCGAGCACTCTCCTCGGCTGTACCGTCCTGTAATTGATCGGCCGATAAAACGGGATGTGCTTTTCGTGCGTCATGGCCGCTTTCGGAGCGTTGACCTTCTCGCTCTCGAGCGCACGGTCCAGTTCGGACTCAAAATTGACCACGGTCCGTTTGAAATTCGGGGTGTCCGAGTTTGCTATGTTGTTTGCAATCACATTGCGCCGTAATAGAGATACATCCATGGTTCGGTGTACAATGTCGAGCGTTTTCCCGAAACTGTTATTTAAAAACATCTGGTTTTCTTCTCCTGATAATTTCTCTTATCTCTATTTTCGGTCGAATTGCTCCCCGCTATAAGTGGTTCTCTCATAGAATATACCTGCTCAAATCTTGGTCCTTGACTACATCCTGAAGCCGTTCATCTACGTACTCCGGAGTAATTGTAATTGTCTCTCCTTCCAACTCGGGTGCGGTAAACGAAACATCTTCCAAGAGCAGCTCCATGATGGTATGGAGCCGGCGTGCGCCGATGTTTTCCGTCTTTGAATTGACATCGGCCGCAATTTGAGAGATCTTTTCGATTGCCTCATCGGTGAAATCCAGGGTTACATTTTCTGTTTTGAGCATTTCCACATACTGCCGGATGAGTGCATTCTGGGGCTGGGTCAATATCTTTTGGAAATCCTCCCGGCTCAGCTCGGCCAGTTCTACACGCAGGGGGAACCGCCCCTGCAGTTCAGGTATCAAATCGGACGGTTTGCTGATGTGGAACGCCCCGGCAGCGATAAAGAGAATATGGGCAGTGTTTACCATACCGTATTTCGTATTTACCGTGTTTCCCTCCACGATAGGGAGGATGTCTCGCTGGACCCCTTCCCTCGACACGTCGACCCCGGACCGGTTCTCTTTAGCAGCAATTTTATCAATCTCATCGATAAAGATTATTCCCATCTGCTCCGTCCTCTCCCGGGCCAGCTCGGAGACACGATCATTATCGACCAGTTTGTCCAATTCCTGATTGAGAAGGATCTCCTTCGCTTGTTTGACCGTTACCACTTTCTTTTTCTTTTTGCCCCCCAGGATGTTGGAGAGGTTTCCCATGTTCAGCCCCATTTCTTCAAAACTGCTTCCGGAAAAAATCTCGATAGAAGGGGCCGCATTCTTCGTTACGCTGATCTCTATTTTCTTCTCATCGAGCTTTCCTTCCCGGACCATTTTGCGGAACTTTTCCCGGGTGCTCGAGCGGGGAGCAGTTTCACCGCCTATATCGGCACTCTCCGCCTGTCCGTCTAGGGAAGGTGCACTGCCGGCAGTTTCACTAGATTCCGCAGGTCCTTCTTGTTCCGTCTCTTCTTGTTCCTGCCGGACCGGTTGTCCGCCCTGAATCGAGAGTTGAAACAAGTTCTGGATCCCGGAAGACTCCTTTTTCCGCTTGTTCTTATTCGCTCCCGGCAGGAGCAGATCGAGCAGCGCCTCTTCGCTTCGTTTCTCCGCCTCTTCCCGTACCTCTTCCTGCAGTTCCTCTTTTACCAGGCCGATGGAAACGGACATAAGGTCCCGTACCATTGATTCGACATCCCGGCCGACATATCCGACTTCGGTATATTTTGTCGCTTCTACCTTTACGAAGGGGGCCCCGCAGAGACGGGAGAGCCTTCTCGCGATCTCGGTCTTACCGACGCCGGTGGGCCCGATCATAATGATGTTTTTCGGAGCGATCTCATCCCGCAGCTCTTCGGAGAGCCTTCTCCTCCTGACCCTGTTCCGCAAGGCAATTGCTACCACTTTTTTGGCATTACCTTGGCCGATAATATATTTATCGAGTTCTTCTACTATTTCTTTCGGTGTCAATTCGTCTATATTTTTCCTCATAGTTCCTCAACAATTATGCGCTCATTAGTATAAATACAGATCCGTGCCGCAATGCCCATGGAGCGTTCAGCAATTTCTGCGGCAGAAAACTCTGACGCTTCGAGATAAGCGAGTGCGGCGGCATAGGCAAACGATCCGCCCGAACCGATTGCAATGACCCCTTCTTCCGGCTCTACGACATCGCCCGTACCGGAAATAACGAGCAGTTTCTCCTTGTCCGCTACGAGGATCATTGCCTCCAAACGGCGCAGCATCCTATCGGTCCGCCACTCTTTCGCTAATTCGACTGCGGAACGGGTTATGTCCCCTCCGTACTCTTTGACTTTTCCTTCGAAGCGGTCAAAGAGGGTAAACGCGTCTGCAGTGGCCCCGGCAAAACCTACAAGGATCTTTCCGTCATAAATTTTACGCACTTTTCGGGCGTTCCCTTTCATTACCGTGTTGCCCAAGGTTACCTGACCGTCTCCCGCCATGGCTACATCATCACCCTTTCGTACAGCAATTATTGTTGTTCCTTCGATATTAACGTCCATTCCGTTTCTCCTTAGCTGCAGGAAGCTTTGCATGGGGGTGTGCCTCGTTATAAATCCGTTTGAGACGTTCCACACCGAGGTGCGTATACACCTGGGTTGTAGACAGGGATGCATGACCGAGCAGTTCCTGTACCACCCGGATGTCCGCTCCGGCATCGAGTACGTGGGTTGCAAACGTGTGCCGGAAGGTGTGCGGACTGATCTTTTTCCCGCTGCTCAGCCTGTCGTTATACTTCTTGAGAATAAATGCTGCTCCCCGGGAAGTAAGACGGCGCCCGTGATGATTCAAAAAGAGTGCGTTGGCATCACCGGTGTCCGTTTTCAGATGCTGTCTGCGTAAAGAAAGATAGTCGTGCAGTGCCCGAAACGCCTTCTCACCGAGAAATACAAACCGTTCTTTGTTTCCTTTTCCCCGTACGCGTATAATACGTTCCTTCATATTTATCGCTGAGACGTTGATCGCTACCGCCTCGGATATCCTGCAGCCGGTCGAATAGAGAAGTTCGAGCAGCAATCGGTCCCTCGCTCCGGTAAATGAACCATCCGGAAGGGCTACCAATGTTTCAATCTCTTCTTTGAATAGAAAATCCGGCAGATGTTTGTTCTTTTTGAGACTTTTTACCGTTTCGAACGGATTGTTTTCCCGCTCGTGATATCGGACCTGGAATGCGTAGTAGCTGCGCAGCGCGGATAAAATCCGGTTAACCGTGGCAACCGAAAGCTCGGCCCTGGAAAGGTAAGCTAAGAAACTTCGCGCAGTCTGTTTATCGACTTCTTCCTCTCGAAGACCTTCTTCAGCTAGAAAGGTCAGAAACTTCCACACATCCTGCCGGTATGAGCGGACCGTTTCCGGTGAGAGGTTTTTCACACTTTTTATGTAGGAGAGAAATTGTTCAAGCATAAGCCTGATCACCCTCCTGTTTTGAAGTCGTACTCCCTTCGCGGTCGAGTTCAGCCCGGTCGGTTTCCGCCTCCGCTTTCTCCTGCTCAGCGTCATGGAGATGGAGATAATCGCAATCCGGATTGATGCATGCTTTATATTCTCCCCGCTTCTTGTCCGATTTTTCTACGAGAAACCATCCGCACTTCGGACAGTGGGAGGATGTCGGTTTAAAATGGGTGATAAAATCACATTCCGGATAGTTAGTACAGCCGTAAAACTCCTTTCCCCTTCCCTTCTGCTTTTTTCGAGCCACGATCTTACCGTCACAACCCGGCCGGGGGCAGTCCGCGAGCGGGATCGGTTTGGTATTCTTGCATTCCGGAAAACCGGAGCAGGCAAGGAAGAAACCGTACCTTCCCAATTTTTTTACCATCTTTCTGCCGCACTTTTCACAGACGAAGTTGGTCTCCTCATCCATAATCCCTTTAATACTCTCGAGAGTTTCCATCACATGGTCTACCTTTTCTTTAAAAGGGTTGTAGAAATCCCGAATGAAACTGCTCCACTCCTGTTCCCGTTCCTCGACACTGTCGAGTCTATTTTCCATTTCAGCGGTAAAATTAACATCGAGCACTTCCGGAAACGATTCGATGAGAATCTTATGTATAATTCTTCCTAAAGTCGTCGGCTGGAGCTGGCGGTTTTTCCTTACCACGTAGTAGCGGTCGAGGAGGACAGAGATAATCGGCGCATAAGTCGACGGCCGGCCGATACCTTTCTCCTCTAATACTTTGACAATACTTGCATCGGTATAGCGGGGCGGTCCGGAGGTAAAGTGCTGTTCAGGAAGAAACCCCTGCACCGGGACATCTTCTCCCTGCTCGAAAGCGGGGATTGCTTTTTGCCTTTCCTTCGAGGCCAACATTTTCAGTACTTTAGTGAACCCTTTCTTTACTACTTTGGTATAACTTGCCCGAAATACCCCCTCTTCTATACTGAATTCGACCGAAACGGTTTTGTTCAATGCCGGTGTCATCTGTGAGGCAACGAACCGTTCCCAAATAATGGAGTACAGTTTATGCTGGTCTTTTGTGAGATAATTCTTCAAAGAGTCGGGCGTATTTTCAGTATACGTCGGCCGGATTGCCTCGTGAGCATCCTGTGCATTCTGCTTGACACTGTAAAAGACCGGTTTTTCCGGTAATTCCGCGGGATACTGCTTGCCGATAAACCGGCGAACATCCCCGACCGCCTGTTCAGAGATTCGTGTCGAGTCGGTCCTCATGTAGGTGATCAAACCGACACGCCCCGATCCGGTATTCACTCCTTCGTAAAGCTGCTGTGCAATCTGCATTGTTTTTCGGGAAGTAAAACCGAGACGGTTTGCCGCGGTCTGTTGGAGAGTGGAGGTGGTAAACGGCGGTTTCGGTTTGGACTGCTTTTCACTCTCTTTTATGTTGCTTACCGCACACGGTTTGTCCGAAAGTGAATTGATAATTTCATTTGCCGCTTCCTCCGATGTAATGGACAGCTTCTCTCCTTTATACTGGACGAGTTGCGCCCTAAATTCGGTTTTTCCTTTCTTAAGCTCTACATCCAGAGTCCAATACTCTTCGGGGATAAAGTTCTCGACTTCCTCTTCCCGTTCGCAGATGAGCCGTAGAGCGACACTCTGCACCCTGCCCGCACTCAGTCCGTTTTTCACTTTCTCCCACAGCAGCGGGGAAAGATTATAACCGACCAATCTGTCCAGCACCCGTCTCGCCTTCTGCGCATTCACCTTGTTGATGTCAATCCCGTCGGGATGTTCCACCGCGTTCTTGATCGCGTCAGGTGTAATTTCGTTGAAAACGATTCTTTTGACCGCGACATCCGGATATTTTTTAAGAATGGCATTCTTAATATGATAGGAGATAGCTTCTCCTTCTCTGTCATTATCAGAAGCGAGGAGCACGGTTCCGGCCTTTCTTGCTTTGCTGATAAGTCCTTTTAGAATTTTTGCTTTGCCGCGGACTGTAATATATTCAGGTTCGAATTTCCCCTCAACATCAATAGCCATTCGAGATTTGGGCAGATCGATGAGGTGGCCCATTGAAGCTTCCACCGTATATCCTGATCCCAAATACCGTTCGATCGTTTTGGCTTTTGCGGGGGATTCAACAATCATCAATGTATGGTTTTGTTTTGCCATTGTCCTGAACTCCCGTAATATTCACCATAATGCCTGGAAATCTCACCAGTGAGCTCTTTTTCCAAAAGAGCGGCCATTATTTTTCCAGTATCTCTTTGCTCAATATAATCATTTTCAATGTACCCCGTATACACAGGTTGTACATTCCCGCCGAGATCACTCAGCCCGCTTATAAGCTGCGCACCGTTCTCTGCCAATCTTCTGGTTCCTCCACCGGCATATCCGCTCATACCGTCCCGGTGCACGACCAGTTCGCGTCCCTGCTCCAGAGCATAATCTGCAGTGATGAGTGCTCCGGACCGTTCAGGGCACTGGATAACAGCAGTTACCTGGCTCATCCCGCTTATGATTCTGTTGCGGGCGGGGAAATTGTGTTTAAGGGGCGGAGTGCCCGGCGGATATTCACTTATAATACCGCCTCCCGACTGTAAAATCCGGACAGCGAGTTTTTTATTGGTCGAGGGGTAAACTCCGTCTATCCCGCTCCCGAGTACGGCAACCGTACTCCCTTTTCCCGCTAATGCTCCGCGATGGGCAGCCCCGTCAATCCCTTTTGCCAAACCGGAGACCACCCCTACCCCGGAGCCGGCAGCCTCGAACCCCAGCCGAAACGCGGCCTGTTTGGCTTTTCCTGTCGGCTCTCTCGTTCCTACCACACTGAGGAGCGCTCTCCCCTGAGTCGGCAGTTCTCCCCTGATATACAGCAGGTAGGGAGCATCGTATATTTCCCGAAGAAGGACCGGATAGTGAGGCGACCAATAGGTAAGCCACGAAAACCCGTTTCTTTCGAGATATCCTGCATCATGTTCGGCTTCTTTCAGTAAGGTTTCAGGGGCCCACACTGCCTTCCTAAGCCGCCGACCGATCGTCTGCTCCAGTTCTCTTAACCTGAAGCGGCGCAGTTGTTCTGCCGATTCCACTACTTCCGCGACGAGAAGTTTTTCCTTCGGTTTGAGAAAACCGGCCCGATGGACAGCTAAGGGAAGAATTGCATCAAAACTCATAAGCTCCTTCCAAAATAGACTCTTTATTTTCCCGCGCCCTCTGCTTTTTTTCAGGAGAACTGGTCGTCTCTATAATTGTATCGTAGAGCTCTACCGCCTCTTCGATCCGCCCTGAATACACATAGACCCGGGCCAAAAGAAACATAGCATCCACATTTTTCGATTCTTTTTCAAGTATCGTTTCTAAAAGAGGTTCCGCCTCGAGGGTGCGGTCCAATTCAAAAATGTAGAGCACGGAAAGACCGTAGAGAGCGTCCACATAGTCGTGGTCGATTTCCAGAGCTCTAAGATAATAACGTTCCGCCTTATTGAACAGCTCTTCCTGGACGGTTCTGTCCATTTCCGATTTTGCCATTCGGGCAGTGCTCATCCCGCCGAGGTAGAACAGTATCTCATTTTCCGGATATATTTTTATCGCTTTCTCCAGACTTTCCATAGCCAGTCCGTACATTTCCGATTCTATATACTCTATAGCAAGCATTTTGTAATAGATCCCGAGGTTGCCGTAAGCTTCGACCTGCTGGTCCACCTCTCGCTCATACCGGGCGATAGCTTCTTTCAAATCTTCTACAGTACGTTTGGGAAGCTCTCTCCCCTCATACCCCGGTTTTGTGAGAAACTTGAGGCCCTCGAGCAGGTTATCAGTTTCTCTCCTGCAACTGCTAAAAAGCAATAAAACGGCTGTTAGAGTAACGATTCCGAGAAGAACTGTTTTTATTTGTTTTCCGCTTATACGGCTCATTTCAACCTCTCGGATGATACCTCCCGTGCAATGACTTCAAATCCTCAGTATCCAGATGAGTATAGATCTGAGTCGTGCTTATGTCGGCATGCCCTAACAACTCCTGTACGGCCCTCAAATCGGCCCCGCCTTGCAGGAGATGGGTTGCGAAACTGTGGCGCAATGTGTGCACCTTGCCGGTTATGCCGGCTTTCTGCCGGATCATTTTAAATCGTTTCCAAATTCCTTTCCTCGAAATCCCGGAACCACGCTGACTCAAGAAAAACCGGTCTGTTCTCTTGTGTCCCTCCTGGAGCCGGGGTCGGACTTCCTGCAGGTACCGATTTATCCATTGAACCGAAACATCGCCTAACGGGACCAATCGGTCTTTGTCCCCCTTTCCCCGAACTCTAATAATCCGTTCTCGGGGAAAGACCCGGCTGCAGCCGAGCTCGACCGCTTCGGATATGCGAAGTCCGCATGAGTAAATCAATTCAAAGAGTGTTCGGTCTCTAATACCAATCGGTGTATCACAATCGATGCTGTTCAATAATGCATCAACCTCCTCTCTAGATAATACTTCGGGAATCGCTCTGTTGATTTTCGGAGATTCCACAAATGAGGCCGGATTGTCCGGGCGGATCTCCTCTTCCACTAAAAAACGGCAGAACGACCGAATACTACTGATCGTTTTAGCAAGAGTGCGCTGGTCGGTTTGTTCGAGTTGTCTCGATGTAAGATAGTTTATAATATGAATGCTTTGCACGGTTTCTGCCGACAACCCTTCCTCTTCAAGCGAGTCGAGAAAGCGGCGGCATTCCCGCGAGTACGTTTCTACCGTACTCGATGCCAGCCTCAATTCGGCGATGAGGTAGTCTTCATACTGTTTTACCATCCACTTCGGTTTTTCCACCTAAAACCCGCTCCCCTTAAGCCTCGTTCGCCTTTGACTGTTTGTCCCGAAGAATCGTCGGAATTCCGAGATCGGCCTCTCCGCTGTTTCTCCCCATAAGATACTCGTTTGGGGGTTTCCGATAGATCCCCTCTTTCATCTTCATCCAGTCACTGTACTTGATAATTTCTCCCTGGTCCTCTTCGGCGTCTTCACTCTCGAGTGCTATTTGTGCTTCCAAATCAAACCCGGTAGCAAGTACTGTAACTTTGATCTTGTCTTCGAACTCCGTATTCAGCGTTGTTCCGCAGATGATCTGCGCGTCCGGGTCCGCATCATTGGTAATAATGCGTATGATCTCATCGTATTCGGAGAGGGAAAGATCGTTTCCGCCGGTTATATTTACCAGAATCGCTTTCGCCCCTTCCCGTTTTGCATCTTCGAGAAGCGGGTTATTTATGGCATTGGTTGCCGCGTCAACCGCTCTGTTTTCCCCGGTACCGGTTCCGATTCCCATCAAAGCGTCTCCCCGCCCGCTCATGATGGTACGCACATCCGCAAAATCGATATTGATCATACCGTGTTCCGTTATGAGGTCCGATATCCCCTGTACCCCCTGGCGGAGTACATCATCTGCGACCAGAAACGCCTCGGTAATCGGGGTTTTTCTGTCCACGATCTTGAGCAGATATTGATTGGGGATAACGATCAGGGTATCAACGACATCACGCAGCCTCTCGATTCCCTCATCGGCAAGCTTCATCTTTTTTCTGCCCTCGAACTCGAACGGTTTTGTGACAACGGCTACAGTGAGGGCCCCGACTTCCCGGGCTATCTGAGCAATGACCGGTGCGGCCCCGGTTCCGGTCCCGCCGCCCATCCCGGCAGTAATAAAAATCATATCCGAACCTTTCATGAGATTGAGGAGATCCTCCTTGTCCTCTAAGGCTGCCTGTTCGCCGACATCGGGAACACCGCCCGCACCCAAGCCGCCGGTGAGTTTTTGCCCTAAAGGGACTTTATTTTCCGCGTTTGATAGTTTTAAAGCCTGCAGGTCCGTATTGAGAGCTATGAAATCCACATTCCGCAATCCCTGTTCGATCATCCGATTAACAGCGTTGCTACCTCCCCCTCCGACACCAATAACCTTTATAACAGTTGGATTTGGATTTTCATTTTCAATAACTTCGATTTGCATGTACCCCTCCCAGTTTAATTTATAATCAGGCTCGTTAAAAAAACTCGCCCATCCAGTCTTTCAATCTTTTTAAAAACCCTGTGGTCTTATATTTACCGGATTTCGGTTCAAATCCTTCGGCTTCCATGAGAGCCGCGCCGTAGAGGACCAGTCCGACACCGGTAGAATAAATCGGGCTTTGATATTCTTCAACCAGACCGCCGACCTTGAGCGGATATCCCACCCGTGCCGGGATTCCGAAAATCTCTTGGGCCAATTCCGCCCCACCCTGCAGCAGGGAGCCGCCACCGGTAATAACTACCCCCCCGCCTAAGTGTTTGAGATACCCTTTCTTTTCGATCTGGTCTTTTACCATGCTGAACGTTTCCATCATTCTCGATTGAATGATTTTACACATTTCCTTTCGGGGAATCGAGGCGGCCGGCCATCCGCCTACTCCCGGAATAACCACTTCGTCATCGGTGTCCACAAGAGGCAGGTAGCAGCAGCCGGCTTCCTTTTTGATCTTCTCCGCTGCGTCGATCGGAGTCTTGAGCAGAATGGAGAGATCACTGGTAACCTGGCTGCCGCCGATAGCGATGACATTGGTGTGATACGGTGCCCCTTCCAAATGGACGAGAACATCGGTGGTGCCGCCTCCCAGATCAATTAACAGCACCCCCAGCTCTTTCTCGTCTTCGGTTAATACAGCTTTTGACGAGGCCAATGATTCGAGAACGATATCATTAACCCGGAATCCTGCCCTGTTCACACATTTGACCAAATTCTGGGCTGATGTTACCGAACCGGTAATTATATGTACTTCCGCTTCCAGTCTGATACCGATCATATCGATGGGGTTTTTGATTCCGCCCTGTTCATCGACAATAAACTCCTGCGGAATCACATGAAAAACTTCCCGGTCCATAGGAATAACGATTGCCTTCGCCGCGTCGATTACCCGGTCGATATCGTCCTTGTTGATCTCCCTGCCCCTCCCGGTTACTGCAACAACACCCCGAGAATTGATTCCGTCGATGTGCGCGCCCGCAATTCCTGTAAACACCGACTGGACCTCCCTGCCCGACATCATCTCCGCTGCTTCTATGGCCGCCAGTACCGATTTGAGAGTAGCTTCGATATTGATAACCACGCCTCTGCGAAGCCCCTGAGAAGGACTCATCCCCACGCCGATTATCTCGAGATTATCGCTTTCGTTATACTCGCCTACGACGGCACACACTTTAGTAGTACCGATATCAAGTCCTACGATTAGATTTTCACCAGGCAATCCTTTTAGCCCTCCTTGAACCGGTAAACGATTTCATTCGTTCTGAAATCGATCTCTTCGATCATATCCGCAGAAGGATCTCTCGAAACAACATCCAACACCATCAGCAGATATTTAATCAGCTGCTCATCGATGTCAACTCCTATTCTTACCGGAATATCATACTGTCTCGGATACATAATCACCTCGTAGTCCGGACTGTTCTTTCGCACGAAACGGAACTCAGATATCACCCGTACCAATTCCGGTTCTTTTTCCTGCAGCAGCTCTATTTTCCGTAAAAACGGTACCAGCACCGCGGGAATTCTCATCCCGAGCCGGATCTCGGAAAACTTGATCCCCGAAATGACCGGCAGCGTATAATCCGTTACCGACTCCCCAATTTGAAACACGACTCCTTCCTTGTCCAGAGAAACCGGAACGGTGGCGTCATCGGTCTCAACGAGAGCAATAACAAGCGGTTCTCTCCCGAGAAGTGTGATAGTAAGCCCGTCCGGGAAGTTTTTCTGTACTTCAGCTTGTTTTATAAGAGGATTTTCCTGAAGACGGGCAGCTATTTCTCTGCTGTTTACACTGTAGTAGTACAGCTGCTTATCAATGCCGGCTATATCCATAATCTGATTATTTGAAAGATGTATCGTGCTGTCTGCTTCTATGTCGATTTCTCTGATCATTAGCTTGGGGGCAATTAGAAAATTAAATACAATTTCTGCAACAAGCACAATCGAAAGTATTACGGTAATAAAGAGAAAAAACCGGTTTATCGAACGATGCTTTCTTTTTTTCTGTCCGGGTCTCTTATAGGCCGGTGCGGCAGCATATTGTCGTGCTTCTCCATTCTCTACTCGGTCATTGTTCCTCGCTTCTGAAGTCGGTTCACTCTCTCCGGTAAATTTATCCGTAAACGAGAGCGATGAGTAGGCAAACCGCCCGTTCGGTTGTTGGTCTCTGTACAATACAGAACTACTCATAATATCCTGTACTCCGTATTCCCTCATTCTGTCGCGACAACCCGAGGACAATTCCGCACATGATAAGCGTCATGACAATAGAAGACCCCCCGGAAGAGAAAAAAGGCAGCGGAATACCGGTTGCGGGGACCAAACCGGAGACCACGGCAATATTGAGCAGCGCTTGGTAGAGAATACAGCTTGTCAATCCGAAAGAGAGAAAATAGCTGAACGTCTCCTTACTGTGAAAGGCTATCGCATACCCGCGGTAGGCGAAAAACACGAGCACCACAATAACGAACAACACACCTAAGAAGCCCATCTCCTCTCCAAGTACTGCAAAAACAAAATCGGAATGGGCTTCCGGGAGCCCTCCCAGTTTTTTAGCTCCCTCACCCATTCCTGTTCCCCATAATCCTCCCCGAATAAGGCCGTCTCTTGCCGCGTTTATCTGAAAGCTTGCTCCGATCGGATCCTTTTCAGGGTCGAGAAAAGCAATCAACCGCTGTACCCGGTGCTCTTTGGTAAAAAGAAGAATTCCTGCTAAGGGAAGTCCAACCGAAGAGAGAAACAGAAAATAGATAAAGCGGATGTTCGCGATAAAAAACATCATCAAAGCCAGAAAAAAAACAAAAAAAGCAGTCGAAAAATCATTCTGAAGATAAATCAGACCAACAAAGAGAAATACAACCAAAAGCGGCGGAAATATCGAGTTGATGAAATCATGTAAACGATCTTCTTTTTTACTAAAAATGTAAGAGAGATACAGGACGAGTGCCAGTTTTGCCAGTTCCGAGGGTTGGAAGGAGTATCCGAAGACATATATCCACCGTTTTGCCCCCATGATCTCCTGACCGATACCGGGAATAAATGTTGCCATCGTTAAAAACAGAGATACGATAACCACCGTTGGCGCGATTTTTTTGAGCATTTCCACCGGCAGCCTGCTTGCCACGAAACCGAGCAACAATCCGAATAACACGAGAATGATCTGCCTGCGGAAGAAGTAGAGGGGATCATCGAATTTGAGTTCCCCGTAATAATAAGAAGCCGAGAAGAGGGTAACCAGACCCATCCCAATCAGTAAGAGGACTACGGTCAACAGTAATCCGTCTCCTGCAGGCTGGGTCTTTGTTCGTATTCTTTCCGCCGAAAATCGGCTACTCATCATCTCCATAACTCACTGTAACTTCAACGTCGATAGACTCAAAATGGCGAACAGGCCGCCGAGAATCCAAAATCTGATTACCACTTTCGTCTCATCCCATCCCTTCAATTCGAAGTGGTGGTGCAGGGGGGCCATCTTGAACACCCGCTTACCCTTCCATTTATAAAAAACCACCTGGATGATGACCGAAACAACCTCAATAACGAAAACGCCGCCCACTATCAGAAGCAGAATCTCCTTTTTAATCATGAGCGCGATGACACCGATGGTCCCGCCGAGACTGAGACTACCCGTATCACCCATCATGATTTGGGCAGGATGGGCGTTGAACCAGAGAAACCCTACACAGGCGCCTACCAGGCCGAGACAGAGGATGGAAAACTCTCCTCCGTTGGCAATATAAGGAATCTGCAGATACTCGGCGTAATCCGCCCGACCGGTCAAATAGGAGAGAACGGCAAATGCCAATCCAACCATGATCACCAAACCGGCGGCCAAACCGTCCAGGCCGTCGGTTAGGTTGACCGCGTTCGAACTGCCTACGAGAAGAAACACCGCAAACGGGATGTATACCCAGGACATATCGAGAACAGGGTTTTTCAAAAACGGTAAATAGAGCATGGTGGTGTGGGTTGTCTGGTTGAGATAGATAAAGAGAACGATAAGGGTGGAAAGGAGAAACTGGGCTATTAATTTAAAACGCGCCTGCAGGCCGTCTGCATTTTTTCTAAAGATTTTCAAATAATCGTCGATAAATCCGATAGTGCCGAAACCTGCGATTGCAAAAACGAGGATCCATGTATAAGGGTCTCTGATGTCCTGCCACAGAATCACCGAAATAATAATGGAGATATTGATCAAAAGCCCGCCCATAGTGGGGGTCCCCGATTTTGTCCGGTGAGTTTCCGGCCCGTCCTCCCTGATCTCCTGCCCCGCTTTTTTCTTTCTCAAAAACTCGATAAGACGCGGACCAAAGAGAAAAGAGATAAAAAGAGCAGTGACCGCAGCGTATGCGGCCCGGAAGGTTATATACTGGAAAATGTTAAAAACCGTGTAATATTTGACCAGCGGATAGAGCAGTTCTTTCAGCACTGTTGTTCTCCTCCCTCCTGCAGTTTGGGAACCAAACGTTCCAACTGAGCAGCCCGTGATCCCTTCAACAGTACACAATCCCCGTTTCGGACAGAGGAGAGAACTTTTGATTCTAGAGATTGATAATCCTCGAACCAAAAGCTCTCCTGGACGTTGCCCCTGCCTCTCTGCACTACTGCATATGCAGCTTCTGTCTCTTCCCCGACAAAAAACAGCATATCCAGAGAACAGTCCGCAATCTTTTCTCCAAGCTCTCTATGGGACTGTTCACAAAACTCGCCGAGCTCTTTCATGGGGCCTATTACCGCCAGTTTTCTGCCCGACCACGGCAAATCTCTAAAAAAATCCAGTGACCGAATAAAGCTTTCCAGATTTGCGTTGTAGCTGTCTTGTATGATGGAGATATTGCCGAGGAGAATCTCACCCCGCCCTGTAAGCGGTTGATACCCTTCCAGACCCCGTTTTGCAGTCAAGGCATCGATGCCGAGATGTTCTGCTACTGCAAGAGCGGCAAAACTGTTTTCAATATTGTGTTTTCCGACGGCCGGCACATTGATCCGCACGCCCCGCCAGCGGATTATATGCCCTAGCAGGCCGTTTGTCTCCCAGGATTCCAGGTCTTGGAGTGAACTGCTCCCGTAAGGGGTGATAGTACCGTTTACGTTTTCCGCTAAAAAATCAAACCACGGTTCGTTTTCGCGAATAAACCCGGTCTGTTTTCCTGAAAAACGGGAGAAAATCTTTTTTTTCTCCTCCGCTATTGCCTGCTGTGAACCGAGAAGACCGATATGCGCAGTGCCGATGTTCGTAATCACTGCTATATCAGGTTTTACAATGTCTGCGAGAATATCCATCTCGCCTTTGCGGTTCATCCCCATTTCAAATACCGCGGCCCGGTGTTCATCCGTTACCCGCAGTGCCGCCATCGGCAGGCCGATTTCAGAGTTGAGATTTCCTTCATTAACGGAAGTAGGACGGTCTAACGAAAGAATGCGGCCGATCATCTCTTTTGTAGTTGTTTTTCCGTTGCTTCCGGTTATGCCGATACGGAGCAGATTGTCGAAACCCGCCAGATGTGCTTTAGCCATCTTTTGAAGAGCATGGAGCGGGTCTTCTACGATGATGAACCAGGCTTTATACGAATCGGTGAGTTTTTTCAATACTTCACCGTGCTCTCTCCAATACGCTTTGGCGACAAGCGATGCTCTCGCACCGTTTTGCAGAGCGGATTCCATAAAGTTGTGGGCGTCCGCACGCTCTCCTCTAAGCGGTACAAACAGATCACCGTTTTTACAGGTGCGAGAATCGATACATACTCCCCCAATCGAGGAATAATCGATGTTTTCTCCGTACTCTTCTCCTCCTGCAGCGAGAACGATATCTCTGGTTGTAAACGTTTTTGATTTCATTTCAACCATCATCAGACCCTTTCCTGGTGTGTTTCTCGGTGAAGTTTATCCGAAGCAGTCTGCCCGATTCTATTTTCTCTAGTTCCAGCTCTTCTTTTGCAAGCTGATCTATTCTCGTCGGTGATCTCAGCACCGCAATACCGGCGATCATCCGTTTATTTCGTTCAAGCCATTCCCGCTGCTGCTCTTCCAAAGCCGAAACGGTATCTTTGACCTGATCGTGCCTATAAACCTGCCATACATTGAAAAAAAGCAAGACAGGAATAGTAAAAACAAGTATGAAAAGTATTTTTTTCATACTACAGCTCCTCTTCGTCTATTTTTTCAATTACCCGAAGTTTTGCACTCCGCGAAGCCGGATTGTGTGCAACTTCTTCTTCGCTCGGTCTAATCGGTTTCTTATTGATCAGCTGGGCGATCTTTTTTCCGCCGCATTTACAGATTGGCCACTCCGGAGGACAGGTGCACGACCTGCTCTTCTCCCGGAAAAAATATTTTACAATTCGGTCTTCGAGGGAATGGAACGTAATAACCCCGATTCTGCCCCCCAAACCGAGTACGGAAAAGGCGGATTGGAGTCCGGATTTAAGCCGGGCAAGCTCTCCGTTTACCGCAATACGCAGTGCTTGAAAGGTCCTGGTTGCAGGATGTATTTTCAGATGCCGATACTGTTCCGGTACTGCTTTCCAGATTATATTCTCGAGCCGGTCAGTTGTCTCGATCGGCTGCTCCGCCCGCTCGGCAACTACGGCCCTGGCAATTCTCCTGGAGTACCGCTCTTCGCTGTATTCATAGATCAAATCCGCGAGCTCCTCTTCCGGATACTGGTTGATGATATCCGCGGCGGAGATCTCGAGGTCCTTTTCTAGACGCATGTCTAACGGTTCATTTTTCTGAAAAGTAAAGCCTTTGAGTGATTCTTCGTAGTGGTAGGAGGAGATACCGAGATCGAACAGTATTTTGTCAGGTCTTTTCATATCTTCCGGATATTCCTTAAAAAAAAGATTAAACCATCTATTATATAGTTCGACCCGTTTACCAAATCTGCTGAGCCTGCTTTCGGCTTTTTTCAGTATCCCCGCATCAGCGTCAATTCCGACAACAGTGAGACGGGGATTTTTTTCGAGAAACATCTCGGCGTGTCCGCCTTCCCCGACCGTCGCATCGATCAATAATTCGTCCGATTGTTCCGGTTTTAACAGAGAATAGACTTCATCCTTCAGCACCGGGATATGAACAATATTCACATCAATAATAACAGACTCCTCTCTACGATTTCTTCACTATATTGTCAGCAGCTTACTCAATTCCGTTGCTGCTTCTTTAAAATCAGCATCAGTTTCTTCGAGATACGACCGATACACGGTTTCATCCCATATCTCGATGTAATTTTCAATGGCCAAGATGACGCACTCTTTTTTCAACCCGGCAGATTCCCTCAAATTAGGTGAAATATTGATTCGTCCGGCCTTGTCTATCTCCACCTCTTGTGCGGGAGCTACAATTTTGCGCCGAATAAGGCGGGCTTTCGGATCAAACAGAGAGGTGGAACCCATCAAATCTTCTGAAATACGTTTCCACTCCTCCGGCGGGAAAAGCCACAGACAGGCATCGATCCCTTTGGTAATAATAAGCAGGTTACTGCCGATTGCATTCCGCAGGCGAGAAGGGATGAGAAGACGACCTTTTTCGTCTAAGGCGTTTTTCGATTCCCCCGTAATCATTCACCCTTCCCACTTTCTACTATTTTTTCCCACTTTTTCCCACCCTCTTCTAAACAGTATACTCTCTTTGCCCATTTCGCAAGAAAGAATTAAGCGGTTTATTGAGAAAATCACTATTTTCTCAATATAATTACTTCACAAAGGTTAAGTAGCCTTTTTTGACACTCCATGATTTCATGTCCGGAGAGGAGGAAGCTCATTTGTCGATCTACAAAGTGCATTTTAAATGGAAGGAAAAAGACGTCGAAATTTCAGCAAAAAAACTGGATCTCACCCATCCCTATTTTGTTTCGATAAAGGACCTGATCTTTCCCAAAAAACATAAACTCATTATAGACCCTTCTGAAGATGAACTCGTAAAACGGTTCGGAAACTCGGAGCACCTCATGATTCCGTTTCAATCCGTCTCCCTTATCGAAGAAGTCGGCGAAGAAGGAAGCGGAGAAGAGAAGGTAAAACAGTTCAAAGTACTCGATAAAGAAGAGGGGGATGATACCGAAGAGTGACACTCACGTATAACCATATCGTTTATCCGGAAGGTGACATCCAGGAAATACCGCATCTTCTGCGGATAAATCAAATTGTCGACCTCAACGGATACCCGCTTTCACCTCCCCTCCCTACGGTGAAAATGATCGCATACCGTGTGTATAAAAAGCGGACCGAAGAGGAACGGGGCGAGGTGCATACACTCTATTATTTGGAATTACTGAATAGGAACGAGCTCATCCAGTACCTGTAACCGCCGATTACTTTGTAAATATTCTATAATCGATATCAGGAAACGGGTTGTTCTTCTTTTCGATGGTAGTAAGCCACTCCGTATTGACCGTGTTCTTACAGAGATTTTCATATATTTTTGTAAAATTGTGCACATGTTCTTTGATTCTCCGCACAGCATACGGGACAGTTGTCCCCATCTTCATAATAAAGGGCCAATCCGAGGCTTGACTCAGCAGAACTTCCCGTGCCGCCTGGTTGAGTACCCGCTCTTTTAATCCCTTCTCATTCGGGAAACGGGAGGCGAGCTCTTCCATTCGGTCGATCGCCTTATGGAGGTGCCGGTATATCCAGTCATTGCTTCCGTTGAGCCATACCTCTGAATACCCTTTATTGCCCCAACTCGAGAATGAAGGTTCGGTTATTTGATTCTGGGGGTGCTCCTGCAGATAATCGGTTGGCGTAAGCATAATGAGCCGGTCTGTTTCGCTGTTAATCTTTCTGATCAGATGTTCGATCCACAGGGGACCTTCAAACCACCAATGGCCGAACAATTCCGCGTCGAATGCACTGACGATGATTGGGGGCCGGTCCATGAGCCGGTTCAGCTTGTCGATCTGCTTCAAACGGTTGTAGAGAAAGTTTTCAGCATGCTCTTCCGCCTTGAATTGGGCCTCTTCTATTGTATATGGACGTTTATTATCGGATTTACCCGTGATCGCGTAGTATTTGTAGCCGGTATTGATTCTCGTCGTTCCTTCATGAATATAATTTCCGATATAGTCGAGGGGCAGATCAAAACCGATATCTCTGTAAAAGTCACGATAGGAAAAATCTCCCGGATATCCTTCTTCCTCCGACCAGACCGAATGGGAAGAAGCAAGGTCACGGGCAAAAACGGCAACCCCGTTCGGGCAGTATACAGGCGCGTAAACCCCGTATTTCGGTTTATCCTCCGCGAAGAGCAGTCCGTGAGCTGCGGTGAAAAAATAAGAGAGATTATGCACCTTGAAATGCTGCTCGAGGCCCGGATAATACCCGCATTCCGGGACCCAAAACCCTTTCGGGTCGCTCCCGAAGTTTCTGCCGTGCGAAAAAACAGCAGTCTGCACCTGAGCGTCTATTGTTTTTTTGTACTCCTGAAAGAGAGGAAAGTAGCAATGAGTTGCAGCGGTGGTAATCAATTCCAGGTAACCGCGTTTTTGTAGATCTTTGAAGCCGCGGAGAACGTTTCTTTTATAGAGGGATGTAAAATCCTCGAGATTTTGCTCATACAGTTCCTTATACATCACTGCAAGCGGCTGAAACGCGGGTTCATATTTGGTCCGCTCTATCTCCTTTTCTCCCAGCTCGATCATTTTGAGCAGGTGAGAGACGTATCTTTCCTGGAGAAGCTCATCAGTGAGCATCGAACAGAGGGTGGGAGAGAGAGAAAAAGTGATTCTAAACGGGACCTCTTCACGAACCAATCGATTGAACATCCTCAATAGGGGAAGATAGGTTTCAGAGATAGCTTCGAACAGCCAATTCTCCTCGAGAAATATTTCGTGTTCCGGATGTCGTACAAACGGAAGATGCGCGTGGAGTGCAAGTGAGATATAGCCTGGATTCATTACGGTTCCTCTAAAAAAACATTAACGGTGGATCGACATATGCGCTGAATCGACCATAGATATAATCCGCTGAGGTATATTTTCCCGAAAAGAGGATGATTCGACGTAATCGTAGATCCCGGAGAGAATGAGCATAGTGTTGTCGAGAGCATCATATATCTTCTCTCTTACCGTTACATCCATCAACGTTTTCTTTGGGCTGTAGATCGTGTTCGACCGGCACAATTCCCTTTCTTTTCGGTTTACCTTGGTCATGACTGCGATAAAGTAAGATCTTCCGGACCTGGGCAGGTTTATGTACCATTTGTCGTCTGAAAACTTGATCGGAATATCAAAAGAATCGATTATTTCGCAGTATGTTTCTTGTTCGTCGATTTCGAACACCCGCAAAAAAAGGTTTTCGAACCCGCTGTCGTCTTTCAGCGCATCGATATCATCAGATTTTAGGTCCCAATAGGCGAAAGCCCAGAGCGGATCGCGAATAATAAAGAAGATTTTTGTTTCGTTATATTTTTCGGGGATGGCAAACTCCTGAGTAACCGGTGCATCGAGTTCTTCATCCCTCACTATTTCATATTTTTTCTCTTCTATTAATACCGCCGAACTATTCTCCTGTTCACGTTCATACCGGTCTTCCTCCATAGCCTCGAGAATAAACTCTATGAGCGATTCGCGAGAAAGACCATTGGTTGTATGCAGACCTTCCTTTTGTGCAATTTCCCTAAGCAACTTCAAAGGCAGCGATTGCAGCCTTTCAACGGTCATATGATCCCCCTTTTGTAAGCATTTTCATGCTTACAAACTATCGTAAGAAAAATATTTAAAACCTGTCAAGACTCGCGCCTCTGTTATCCCTGTTTTACTTTACAAAGTAATAAAAAAAGGAGAGACTGTGCCCTACAAATACGATGAAAAATTATATTGTCATTCACGGCCATTTTTATCAGCCGCCCCGTGAAGATCCTTGGCTCGGGACGATACCGAATCAGCCTTCCGCCGCTCCGTATCACAACTGGAATAAGAGAATTACAAAAGAGTGCTATGCAGCCAATTCAGCATCGAGAGTTCTCAACAACCAGGGTAAAATCGTTGATATCATCAATAATTACAAGTATCTGTCTTTCAATTTCGGACCCACGCTTTTCCACTGGATAAAAAGGCATGCTCCCAACGTCTACCACCGAATTATCGATGCTGACGAAGAAAGCCGGGAACTCAATAACGGGCACGGTAATGCCATAGCCCAAGCATTTAACCATACCATTCTTCCGCTGGACCATCCCCAGGACAGATATACACAGATCCACTGGGGACTGGAAGATTTCAAATCTCACTTTCATCGTGAAGCAGAAGGGATATGGCTTCCGGAAACTGCGGTAAATGAAGACGTGTTGGATATTCTCATAGAGAAGGGCGTACGTTTCATCATCTTGAGCCCGTGGCAGGCGGAAGCTGTCTCTCCTGCCGGATCCCGTTCGTGGAAGCCTCTCCGGGACGCTCCGGTCCCTTCTGAGAAGCCGTACCGAATAGACCGGGCCGGCGGTTCGATAGCGGTGTTTTTTTACAACCATATTCTTGCCCAGGGGATATCTTTCGAACACTATTTGAAAAATGCCGAAAGCCTCTATAACTCCATCAGATCGTTTTATAACAAGAAAGATCCGTCCCATCTCATCTCGATTGCTACGGATGGTGAGGTGTACGGACACCATGAACCGTTTGGCGATATGTGTCTCGCCGCTCTCACCAAATTAGCTGCGGAAAAAGAAGAATTGACATTTACAAATTACGGGAATTATTTGGACCAGTTTCCTCCCCAGGACAGGGTAAAGCTGAAACCGGGAGAAGACGAACGGGGCACATCGTGGAGCTGCGCGCACGGAGTGTCCCGATGGTATAAGGATTGCGGGTGCTCTACAGGAGGAGAGGAGGGATGGAACCAGCAATGGCGGACCCCGCTACGGGAAGGACTCGAAGCGATCAGGGAGGAGCTGTACACACGGTATGAGCAGAATATAAAAGAGTTATCTGATCTCGAACCGACTGAAATCAGGAACAGATATATTCAAGTGTTAAATGGTACGGTAGAACGTCGCGATTTTGCTCGAGAGGTGATACGCCCGGATGTACTCGAAAGAACGAATAGGGACGAAGAAGTCGTCCGATTATACGCGCTCTTAGAAAGCCAGAAATACGCGATGTATATGTTCACTTCCTGCGGCTGGTTTTTCAACGATATATCGGGAATCGAAACCGAACAAAACCTCCGTTACGCGGTCAAAGCCGCAGAACTCTCAGCATCGGCTGAGACCGAAACAACTGAGAAGGCAGCCTCCTCAGCGGTGTCCCGACTCCAGCATGTTTTGAAAAACGCGAAAAGCAATATTCCCCAGCGAGGTACCGGCAAAAATATTCTCGAATCCATTATTGCCGAAGATCCCAAGGACATGAAGTTTATTGCTGCTGTATTTACGTTTCTAATAAATCTCTGCTCGGAGCTCAAGGAAGCATACGGTTTCTTTGATCTCCTCGAGTACAACCATGAGAAGAAAGAGACCGCCGATAGCCGGCGAGAATATCACGGGAACGTAACGATTAGAAACAATCCGCTTACCCTGAAAGAATCATTCACCTATCATCTCGTCGATGATGACGAGACGGGAATAAGCTTGAGAATAGAAAACCACGAAGGCGGAAGAGACATAAATCTAAATAGAATGCCGAGACAGCTTCTCGAAGATTGCTCCTACCACCTCTGTGACACTGTTCAAAACCGGTGCATCAACTTCGGATCGGGGCTGTACAGAGATCTGAAAAAAGTGCTCCGTCTTTCGAAGGAGAGCGGTATTGCCCCGTCACCGCTTATTGTCAAGACAGCAGAGTTTGCAATAACCTGTATTCTGACCGACCTTTTTGCCAATCATCAGCACGACATCAGTGAAGAACGTATCGATAAAATTGAAGAAACCCTGGTTTTCGCCAAGGAAATGGGCCTCGAATACAATAGAGAAACGGTAGAAAAACAGATTGCACACTCCGTCTCCGAGCACCTCTACTCCCTGCAAACCGACCTCGATGATAAAACCGTCGGCTATGTGTACCACCTGCTCAAGGCGGTGAGAAACGGCGGCATAGAGCCGGATTTGAGTGTGCCCCAGAATATTATCTTCTCGATTATTAAAGAACAGGTGCCTTCATTTTACGAGGAATTGGAGAAAGGAGATGTGGAAGGGCTGAAAAAATTGAAACGGATCATAAAGATCGGCTCGATTCTCAATATCGACGTCGAAGGCATAAAAGAACTCATTCTCGCCTAGGTGAATGGTTGCGAGCAGCGGCAATCATAACGTCGCCGAAACCGAACCGCTTCGCGGCTCTATCGAGAATGCGTTTGATCAAGGGATGACCGGCCCCCTTTTCCAATCCGCCCCAGGTTTTCATTTTCTCGATCGAAAAGTGATATTTATTGAGAAAGTTTCGCAGTGTTTTCTTGGAATAGAGGAAAACGTGGTCGGCTATAGCTGAACGCCAATTCGCTTTGAATATTCGGGATTGTAAACCGTCAATATTCGGAGTAGCAATAATCAACAGCCCTCCCGGAATAAGGATACGGTTAATCTCTTCGAAAAATCCGGCCGGGTCGGGAAGGTGTTCGATAAGGTGGGAGCAGTGCACAACGGAGAAAGAATCTGTTTCGAACCGGTTCTTTCCGAGACTTCCGATCTGTATACGCACTCCCCGTTTTTCTATTCCGTAACGGGCCGCGGGCTCACACACTTCAACACCCTGCTCTCTCCAGCCCCGCCCTTTTACATACTCGAGCAGTTTACCGGTCGCACATCCGATATCGAGAAAACGGCCCCGCTCGATCAATTCGGTTTCATATTGATAAAACCTGATGTCCTCGAGTCCTAACAGCATCAAATGGAAAAAGGTGTTTTCATTTGCGCGTTCATAGGAGAAATATTCGAGACTGTATCGACCCAGCAAATCATCCGGTACCGGCTGCGGATTTTGAAAAACGAGACCGCACTCGCTGCATGTTACAAATCGATACTGTTCAGTTTTATAGAGCTCGGTGTGGTCACTGCTGCCGCAATAGGCACATACGACGGTCCGCACCGATTCTTTCCCCGGTACTATAGAGAATGTCTTCATTTATTATTCGCTTCTCACCGTTAACGTATACGTGGCCGAACTCTCATTTTCATAAATATCTCTGGCAATGAGTTCTATGCTGGTGGTGCCCGGATTTATATCAATTGTGCCGAATGAAATGGTCCATTCTGAAATATAATAGTCCGAATATGTCAGTTTCGGCTCGGAGAGCAGTGTTACTACCCCCTCTGTTTCCTGCAGTCCTTCAAACTCCACACCCATTTTTTCTTCGCCGTTTATATAGAGTACTACCGCAAAAGGAGCCATAGGGGAATAGTAGTCTATTTGTTCACTTTGATCATAAATTGTTGCAACGAGTTCCCCCCGGCCGGCTGATAGATCCTCAGGAGATTCCAGGAGCACCTCCTTGTTTTCCATTTTCAGCATGACATTCTTTATAAGAGGCGGTTTCGCGTCTTCGACGGGGGGTAAAATAAGCAGAGGGTTTATCAACTGGTTCAGCTCCTGGTCAAACAGTGAAAAAAAGAGGCTTTTGCCGTAAGCAAAACCTGTGTCGCCGATTTTGCCTATCCTACTGGTCGTATCAACTGCAAATTGTTCAACATCGATTGATTCTTCTTCCAAATGTGCATAGACCGATTGCAACCCGCCGTCATGACGAACAACCAGGAAGCTGCCTAATCCGCTCGGAAGTGTGGAGAACCCGCTGTCTCCCCGGTCATAGTACACAATTTCACCGGGGGCGACTGCCTGCACCTCCCCACTCGTATCATTGGAATTACTTATTTCGATGCCCGGAAAGAAAGCTCTGAACCGGTTTCCGCCGAATGTGGCTGTAAGCTGTTTTGATTCAACAGGCCATTGAAACCCAACCAAGCCAAGGACCATTATAAAAATCCCCAAGACGAAAAACAATTTCCTCAAAGCATTCCCTCCTCTTACTCTTTTTTAAACCGAAACCGTGTTGTAACGATAATCTATCGGTGTTGAATATCGAGTCGTAAAAGCTGTTCGTCAAACCCGAAAAACAGACTGTTCTCTATAATTCTAGTGTTTGTGGTGCGGGGAAAGGCAAAGCTCATCACACCTGTTCCGGTACGTGTACGATAAACGTGAATCCGGCTCCCTTTCTCCGTGTCCATATTAATAAAGGTAAGACCCAATAGGGGACTCTCCACCAAAGACGTAAATCTGCCTTCCGCTGTTATCTTGGTAATCGTGCGGCTTTTCAGTGAGAGGATAGAGATACCGTCCGCCCCTTCAAAATAGACCGCCTGCTGCTGAAGGGAATAGTGCATATTCACGGTCCGCCTGAAAGATGATTCTAAAATTTCTGTAAATACCGGTTTATACGTATTGTCTTTTTTTTCTAAAAGGATGATGCGTTGGGGGTCGAGACCGGTGATCAGAATCAGAGTATCTGCGTCAGGATCCATGGTACACCCGTACACTACCCGGGACGCGGAACTGCCGGTTGGAGCAAATTGAAACAGCTCCTTTCCCTCTCTGTCGAGGAGGGAAATAACACCATTGAGAAATCCTAACAGTATATACTCAGAAGAGTATTCTACGCACGTTGCAGGAGCAATATATTCCCGGCTCCAGAGCCGATTCCCGTTATCGTCATATTCACTGATTCTGTTCCGCATAGGAGAGAAAACGATCAGTCTGTTCTCTTCGAGGACCGGATAACCGGCAATATCGACAGAAAAATCAATATTTCCGACATAATCACGTACAACGAGATTCATGGGTATATTCGATGTGTTCACGAATTTTGTGTCCGAGATGGCGGTTTGAAAAAAAGAGCGGTCGACAAAGAGCGGTTCGCCCTCTTTCGTTATATAGCCGAACAAGTTTCCGCTTTTAAACGCAAAGACCTTCTTCTGCTGCTGCAGTTTCTCCGCTTGGGTAATTTCAATTTGCAGCCCGGACGGTGTATTGCTGAAATCTCTATACCAGATGGGGTTAAAAACGATATCTTTACCAACAGTCGGTGAGAAAAAAAACAGATATCCGAGGACGATAATGAGTGTAGCGAGAAATAACAGTTTTCTCCTCGTCATATGCTTCTTACCACTGTTTGCATCCTATAGTATTACATGTCATACTGTCAACGAAACAGTTTTTGGAGGAGAATAGAGGAGTGGAGATAGAAGAACTCATTTCCCGAGCAAGAGAAGCGGCAGAATACTCGTACAGTCCGTACTCACGGTTTCCGGTCGGTGCCGCATTATTGTGTAAAAACGGAACGGTGTTTACAGGTGCTAACATAGAAAATCGTTCATTCGGATTGACAAATTGCGCCGAACGCAGCGCTTTGTTTGCCGCACTTTCGGCCGGAATACACGATTTTGAAGCACTCGCGGTCGCGGCACCGGCTTCCGATGTACCAATTCCTCCTTGCGGGGCATGCCGTCAGGTACTCAGCGAGTTTGTCAAAAGTGATTTCAAAATCTATTTCGCAGGAATTTCTCTCGAATACGTAGCAGTTACAATGAAGGAATTACTTCCGCATGACAGCCTGCACGATTTGAAAAACCCACGGTGAGGTTATTTTTCCGATTTGCGTGAATCGTCTTCCATCTTCTCTTTCCAGACATCTATCTTGCGTTTTAATGCCTCACTCTGCTCGGTTTCTCCGATAAGCGCGTGCAACCGTTTCAATGCGGAAAGATAGCCGATTGCCAGCTTGAAATCATCGATGCGGAGAGTAGCAAGTTCATACTTCTGTCTATACCGGTCCGCAGCCTGCTGAAGGATAGTTTTTGCCAAATTGAGATGTGCGACACGCAGTTCATACCCTTCGACTCTCGGGTCCATGCCGGCCATGATGGTTTTCATGTTTATGAGATTCTTTGTTACAGTGGCGTGACGCCCCTCGAGTTCCACAAAAGACCACTTCCACTTTGTGTTCTCACCGAATCCGTCCTTTACGGCATTAATCGAGTAGCCCATCTTTTGTACCAGAGCATACCGTTTTGCATCATCATAATCTTCGATTTTATCGAGAAACTCCTGATATTCGGAGAATGGAACATCTATATATGAGGATACCACCTCTTCTACATACATGACACTCTTATAACAGTCTTTCCTCGCACTGTTTAGATAAGCTTCGTTTTTTACGCCAAGAAGGGATACGGAAAGTGCATTCATCAATACGTAGTAAGCAACTCGATTGAGAATATCGTCTGCAAGAAGCAGTTTTTTATATTCTACTCCGTTATCCTGGGCTTCCATGGCCGCTACCAGGCTCTTCTCCCGGCGCTGCATCTCTTCGATTCCGTTTTTGTACTCTTTGATTCGATCAAAATATCTCTGTTTTGCCTGACTGCTTATTTTTCCCACTGCTTTATCCCTTTATTTACCACCGAAGTTCACACACCGACTTTCCCGTATTTTTTCAACAACTCCTGGGCGTGAGCGAGCGATGCCTCCTCCTGCGTATCTCCTGAGAGCATTCTAGAGATTTCTTTCACCCGAAGTTCTCCTTCGACCGGGAGTACTTCGGTTATCGTTCTCCCTTCTTTTATTTTTTTATTTACCTGTAAATGATTATCGGCACGTACGGCGATTGATGCAAGATGCGTTATACAGAGCACCTGTTTATGGCGTGATACCGAATGAAGATGCTCGCCTACTGCAACTGCTACCTGCCCGCCGATACCGCTGTCCACTTCGTCAAAAATGAGTGACTGAATGGTATCAGTTTCAGCGAGGATCGATTTTATAGCCAGCATGATGCGTGACAGTTCGCCGCCCGAGGCGATATCTTTGAGCGGTTTCGGAGGCTCACCTACGTTCGGCGATATGGTAAACTCGACCATGTCGAAGCCGCGGGAACCGCAGAGAGGCTTACCCGCACTGTTTTTTTTCTGTTCGACCATAACGTTAAAAGAAGCTTTGGGCATCCCAAGTAAATGCAGTCTCTCTTCGATTTTTTGCTCGAGGGTTTTTGCTGCTTTCTTTCTCATCTCTGAAAGTTCATACGCCTGTTTATAGACCTCTTTTTCAAGGGACTGGATATCAGCTTGCAAGCTCTCTTTGTCCTCCTCCCAATGCGAGAGCTCCTCCAGCTTCTCACTGCATTCTGTGTAATACTGTAATATATCTTCGATGGTGTCGCCATACTTTTTTTCTAAATTATGGATTGTTACGATCCGTTCTTCGACCTCCTCCAAACGCTCCGGGCGAAATTGAAAATCATTCTGATATTGCCGCACCGATTCTGAGATATCTTCTACTTCATAAAAAGCATTGACCAGTCTTGTTGCCAATTCTTCCGTCGAGTTGTCGATCCCGGCCACTTCTTGGAGTGCCTGCTGCGCTTCTCGAAGGCTGCTCAAGGCCCCTCCCCTACTTTCTGCTGTCTGTTTGTGCACCGTCTCGAGGAGATGAAACAGTTTTTCATGCTGAGAAAGCAGGTTTCTCTCCTTATCGAGCTCCTCTTCCTCACCGGGGCGTAACTTTGCCTCTTCGATTTCTTTAATAGAAAAGGAGAGGATGTCCATCTCCCGCAGCCGTTCACGCTCACTGCTCTCCATAGAATCTCTTTTTTTGGTAAGTTCCGTCAATCTATGAAACGATTCCTGCAGCGTTATCGTGAAATCTTCGAAATCACCGAAACGATCGAGCAGCTTGCGGTGTTGGTCCACGGAGAGGAGTGATTGATGCTCGTGCTGGCCGTGAAGATCGAATACTAATGAGGTAAAATCCCTCAGGTCTGCTCGATTTACAGCAGATGATTGGATGAAAATCGACCCTCTCCCGCTCTGTTTTACGACCCGCCGAATGATGACTGACCCCTCCTCGGGAGCGATGTCCCGTTCATCGAGCCAGGAGAGAGCTTCGGCATTGCTGGAGAGATTGACGGTAGCTGAGACTACCGTCTCTTCGCAACCGGTCCTGATCGAGCCGGTATCGCCCCGCATTCCGAGAAGAAGGCCGAGCGCACCAATTAGTATCGATTTACCCGCTCCGGTCTCACCTGAGAGAATATTGAACCCGGGAGTAAATCGTACGGCAAGATCCTCGATTAACGCAAAATCCTTTACATGGAGCTCTTCAAGCATCCGGTCCTCCAGACCAGTTCAACTTTTTTCTCAGCACTTCGTAGAAGTTCCGCTTATCCGAGCGAATGATGAGCGCGTGCCTTTCGCTCATCTTAATGGAAATAGTATCTTCCGGCTGCAACTGTTCTGCGTACTGTCCGTCTACTGTCAGTAGAACATCGGTCCTTTGATGTTCTTTTATGGTAATGTTGATATTTTCCCCGCCCGGAACGACAAGAGGCCGATTAGAAAGCGTAAACGGACAGATCGGGTTTAAAATCATCGCTTCCATCTCCGGGGCAAGGATTGGCCCGCCGGCGGCTGCACTGTAAGCGGTTGATCCTGTCGGTGTAGACACTATTACCCCGTCGGCCCTGTACTCTCCAACCGGTGTATCGGCAAGAGATACATCGAGGCGGATGATTTTAGAAGTACCCGTCGCGCCTACTACAGCATCGTTTAAGCCGTTCCAGCACAGCTGCTTTTTTCCATTCCGAATTAACAAAACATCCAGCATAATACGTTTACTAATACCGAGATAACCCTTCTGGTACTTCTCGAATGCATCGATCCATTCATATTGCGAAACTTCGGTAATAAACCCGAAGTCTCCAAGATTCACCGCAAGTATCGGTATCTGTCTGTTTGACAGCACTCTAGAGCTATAGAGGACGGTTCCGTCACCTCCAAGTGAAATGGCAAGATCTATGTTCTCGAAATTATCGATTTGATTATCGTTTTCAACTTGTTTGACTGTAACGTTGATTTCACGATCTTGAAGATATTTCCGAACGGATTCGAGCATGCCGGACGCTTCGGCTTTCAGATGATTGACGATAATTAATACATTAGCAATATGATGCTTCATACTTATTATACAGACTGATATGTATTGTTGCCATTACTGACAACTAGAAATGATTATAGAATGGGCAGGGGCAACAATCAATGCCCTTTTTTATGGCAGCGTTGATAATACCTTTGCAACATATTCTACATTCTGTTTCCCCAGGCTCGGATAAAGTGGGAAAAGAAGCGTTCTCAACAACAGCGACTGTGCGTGTGGACAGCTATCTGTCTCGAGATCCGCTGTTTCTAAAGCACATCCCGCAAAAGCCGGCCGGGTCTGTATTTTTTTCTTTTTCGCGTACTGGGCGACCTCTTTCATTCCCGAACTCAAAAATACCGGAAAAGAGTAATATACATTTTCACTTTCGTCGTTCTGAGAGAGGGTCTTATGTCGTGAACGCATCATAGCCTTCGCATAATGGGAAGCTATTTCCTTCCTCCGTTGTATATAACGTTCCAGAGTTTCGAACTGTACCAGGCCCAGGGCGGCGTTCAGGTCGGAGAGAAAACAATCAGCAGTCAACGATTCTATGTTGGATTTGAGATGGGAGTAATCCTGCCTTCCCTTGGCCAGCACAACCGATCCGCCTCCTGAAGTAATAATATTGTCCGCTTCCATTGAAACAATGGTGAATTTTCCGTAAGAACCGAGCGGGTGCTCTTTGGTGTTACCGCCTACACAATGGGATATATCTTCGATGATAGGGATCTCATATTCTTCGATGGACTTTATATCGGGAACAAAACCCAATGGGGCGTGAAGCAGAATGGCTGCCGGATTGGAGCTCATCAGCTTTTCGATAGCCGGAGCGCTGATACAGCCTGTATTAGGATCCACATCGCAATAGAGGATTGAATACCCCTTCGCTTTGATTACCGGTACGTAGATCTCAGGGGAAAGCGGCGAGATGATAATACTGCTTCCCTGAGCTATATTGAGGGAATCCAGTGCCACACCTATTGCACGATTATACTCTCTGAAAGCAGCTCCGCCTGTACTGCCAAAATATTTGGCCATAGCACCTACGAGTTTTTTAGCAACACCTCCCGGACCGATGGTATCTGATACCAGGCAGGTTAATACCGCGTTCATGTCACTTCTTTTAATGGAGGGTTTCGTTATACTTATCGCCATAATATACTTCTATGTTGTAATATTGCCGAGCTGCTGTAGTTCTTTAGGATCGAAAAGCCGCTCAATATCTAAAATAATAAGATATCCTTCCTTTTCCTGTGTGACGCCTTTTATATATTCCGCGCCTATACCGGAGATCATTTGCGGCGGCGGCTGTATTTTATCTTTATCAATCGTTAACACTCTCGAGACCTTATCAATAATAACACCGATGAGCATCTCGTTTATATTGATGATCACCATACCGCTCAACAGCTTGTCTTCTTCACTCAACTGGGCCGGTTTTAAATGAAACCGTTTGTGGAGATTTATAACCGGAATTATGCTCCCTCTCAGGTTGAAAATTCCTTCGACATAGGGGGGTGCATTTGGAATCGGCCGAATATTCTCTTCGCGCACGATCCCGTCTACTTTCATAATGTCTATCCCGTACTGTTCTTCACCAAGCTGGAATGTTACGAGCTGTATTTGTGTATCTGTGTCGGTCATGAATCCCTCTCTTGTAGTGTAGAATAAAAGAGATAATTCACTTTGGCAACTGGTTTTTGTTTTTATTACTCACGATGACGATAACAAATAGCAACTTTTACAGCAGAAGTGCTCTCTATTGTCGCCTTGCCCATCGAAACATGGGTGCGTAGAGGTCGGCAATCTTTTTCTGATGGTATTCTCGAGATTGAGGGTAAACATTTCCTGATTGTAAAAATTATATGCAAACAGGAGATATACGCCCCACGCCATATATTCATTAAACGTAAGCGCGGCCCGTCTGTAACCTTTTCTCCGATTCCATTTATCAATATCTGAGAAGTATCTGACAACTTTTTTAATATTCTGGTCTTCATTACGGTAATAACGTAGACCATTTTATACACTTCCGGAATGGCATAGGATACTGTTCCCGCAGCTTCCCCGATATGATGATCACCCATTTCGACGTACCATTCGATAGAAACTTCTTCATCTTCATCGATTAGAAAATAGGATTTGGCCAGAACGGCTGTTAGAATCAGTATAACCAGGAGTATAGAAAAAAGTGAAAGAAAGGTTTTACCCTTAGATTTCATGTCAAAACCCAACTTTCGTTTTTATTGTTTAAGATAATGAAAGCTTTTTTTTAAAATTAAGACTAATTTTGAAAGAGCTACCTTAATATTACATGCCCGAGTTTTTTTAATTCATTGATAATCGATAGGCGAGGAAACTTCACGTTGGTTCTGCCTAGGCTTTTTCTAATTAATCGGTAAGAGCTGATTTCACCGG
>CAZKZZ010000009.1:0-4906 GCA_964557375.1 uncultured Spirochaetales bacterium
ACACCACTTAACATTTGACTCCATTATTCGTATTTTATTAATAGGATGATTTTAGGACAAAATCAGAATGTATCAGATTTTCTCGAAGGAATTTTGATGGGATTTCAAACCAACACCATCGAGTTGATCATTGTTTTTAGTAGTATAGCCGCTCTTTTAACGCTTTTTATTCTATTTTTTGTAATCCAAAACAAAAAGAAATATCAAAAGAGAAGAGCTTATGCGCAGCGCAGGTTTGAGGAATTAACCCGGGATATCGAGCTGACCGAAGTAGAAAAAAAAGTTCTCGAGCAGATGGCGGAAACGCTGCCCGGCGGAATATTGAGAAAACATATTGTCGTAAGCGATTCAAATGCGTATGATCGGGCTGCTCAGAACCTGGTAGAAAATGGATACATCTCCGAGGAGATGGCCGCTTCTCTTCGGATAAAAATTGGTTTTCCTGCAGCCACCGATACGGAGCCGATACACACCACTGCAGAAATACCGAAAGGGACTCATTTCTACTGTATCGACGAATATGAAAACAGATTTCATGCTGTGCTCTACGATTACGCGCCCCACGCTATGTACATAAAGTTACATGAGAAACAGAATGAACTGCCTCGGGGGAATCAACTCCGTATATACTTTAGCCAAAAAAACGGAGTGTTCACTTTTGCTACAACAGTTACTGAGATAAACGAAGATATCCTTATCTGTACTCATGCGGATAAAATAGAGCAGGAACAAAAACGGCAATACTACAGAAAAGAAGTGGATGAAGAAATTACCATTAAACGTTCAACAGAGGACCAACGGGTGACCGCTCGCATGTTCGACCTCGGCGGCGGAGGGGCCAAGATCGATAATCCGGAAGGCCATTTCAGCCAAGGTGACGATGTAGAATTGTTTCTCGACCTCGATAATACCGGAACACTTACCCTGCCTGCACAGGTTATCAAGACTTCAGGTGACGGGAAATATCTGCATGTTCAGTTTCACAATATTCGAGAGCCGGTCCGAGATAAGGTCTTTAATTATTTGTTTACATCCTGATCGTCCAGTTCGTTCCGGGCCGCCTTACTGATTGTCAAGAGATCACTTCTAAACATCGATTCTTTTAGCTTCAACATGGAAAACGGAGTTTCGTACACCTTTTCGATTATATCAGATTTATAGAGCTCTTCAGTTGTTCCAACCCTCATGGTACCGTCCTTGTAAAACAGAACAATGTAATCTGAATACTTTTTTGTCAAATCGAGCTCATGAGCGGAATAGAACACCGGTATATCATATTCCCGGGCGTATTCAGTCAAGAACTCCATCACTCGTTCTTTTTGATAATCCTCGAGAGCAAATACCGGTTCATCCATAAGGATTGTTTTTGATCCATAGAGGAGGCTAAAGGCAATAATGGTCCGCTGGAGCTGGCCTTTACTTATCTCCTGGGTTTTTTTATTCAAAAAAGATTCCAGTTCGAGGACTTCTATTAATTCTTTTTTAAAATCGGGATCGAACGTATCGTAGAATCCGTTCTCATATACGTAATCAATAAGATCCCCTATCGGTTCTTCCGTTTCAAACTCCATATTTTGATAGATAAAAGAGGCGTAACGGTTTTTCTCGGTTTCGTCTGTATTCTGCAATTCCTTTGTATCTTTGTCGAGAAGTGTTACGGTTCCGGTTTGTGGTAGTACACGCCCCCCTATGAGCAGAAGAAGTGTTGACTTTCCAGTTCCGTTCTGTCCGACGAAGGACAATACCCCGCGGGGAAGAGTGAGATCGAGACCGCTGAAAACATCCCGTTCCGTTTCCGGATACCGGAATGTAACATTCTGTAAAGAAGCAGTTGGATTATTTTCCATACTTATTTGTATACCTCCCACGAAGTTCTCACCAATGTCTCGACATCGCTGTAGCGGGCATGCCAGCCGAGAAGCTTCCCGGCTTTTTGAGAAGAAGCGATAAGCAGAGCAGGGTCCCCTTCACGACGGCCGACGATTTTTGAGGGTATTTCCTTTCCACTTATCGTTTTTGCTGTTTCGAGCATTTCTAAAACTGAAATTCCCTCTTCACTGCCCAAATTAACAGTGAGGCTCCGCTTTTTTTCCTTAATATAATCTAATGCCAGAACGTGAGCTTCGGCAAGGTCAGTTACATGAATGTAGTCCCTTATTCCTGTCCCGTCTCTCGTCTCGTAATCATCGCCAAAGATCTGAAGGATGTCCCGCTTCCCGACGGCTGTTTCCATGATAACCGGTAATAAGTTTGCCGGGTTTCTCTCTAACCCCCGTACAATGCCGTTTACATCATATCCTGCCGCATTGAAGTATCGCAGTGCGGCAAAACGGAGTCCTTTTAATGATTCATACCAGCGCAGAAGACGTTCGATCTCGAGTTTGGTAAAGCCGTAAAAATTCGCGGGGTTCGTGGGATGAGCTTCATCTACCGGAATATATTCCGGTTCTCCATATACCGCGGCAGAAGATGAAAAAACAACAGAGTCGATTCCACCTTCAGTAATGCCGTTTAATATATTTATCGTTCCGCTTATATTGTTTTCCGCATATTTTTCGGGTAACTCCATCGATTCTCCGGCTGCTTTCAAAGCTGCCAGATGAATAACTGCTTCGTAGGTTTTCCGGCCCATCACCTCGAACACTGTATCTTTATCGAGTATATCGCCTTGCACAAAATCAGTACCCGGAAAAATGTTCTCCCGTAAACCGGATGAGAGGTTGTCGAAAACTGTAATATTTTCGCCGCGGTCGAGAAGAGCTTTCACGACATGACTTCCAATATATCCGGCGCCGCCGATAACGAGAATATTCATTTTTTCTCCTCCATTGCGTAAACTGCAGTAAATCTCTTTATTTCCCAGCCCCGTTGAGCTGCAATTTTTTTCAGTACCATGTCGGGATTGACCGCTACAGGGTGTCCCACTGCTTCCAACAGGGGCAGGTCATTTACACTGTCTGTATAGAAAGCGCACTCACCGGGGTCTATCTGCTTCTTCTCTAAATAGGCTAAGACCTGGTTTTTCTTTTCCCTGCCGAAAAGAGGCGGAGAGATAAACCTCCCCGTAGAGATCTCCCCTTCGAACTCCATCCGGGTTGCGAAATACTCGACTCCGAGAAAATCGGCTATCGGTTTTACTATTATATCAATGGAAGAGGTGGCAAGCAGAACGAGGATACTCTTTGCTTTTGCTTCTTTTATTATATCTACTGCTTCCTGATAGATGTGGTGTTTGAGATACTTCGTAAAGCACTCGCGGGAGACGGCTAAGAGTTGTTCCCGTGTTTTACCCTCGAGGACGGGAAACTTCTTTTCAAAAAAGGCAATCCCCATTCGTCCAAAATAGTAGTAAATAAAATAAATAGGGATCAGGATCAGAGTCCATATCGGTAAGACTCCCCGCTTGATGGCGAGTTTTGCGAATACCTTCCCGGAGGCACTGGTGATGATTGTTTTATCGACATCAAAAATTATGGCTGCTTCTTTTCCCATGCAGTGGTCCCGTTCCTTTATAGTACAAATCAAGAAGTTGTACAATGTTGTTGCATCTGAGAGGTATTATATTTAGAATAAGGCAACAAACCCGAACGCACATGGAGAAATACATGGAGGAAACGTATAATTTTACAATTCCCCTTTTAGGCACACCCGACATTCCGTCTCCAATTAAAATGTCGACAGTTATTGGTGACCGGTTGGCGAATTATGTCCGTGAAGATGAATATATACTGTACGATATAGAAGCGCGTCCGGATGAACAGCCCAAACAGTGCAAAAAAGAACACCTTTTAGAACGGGCCGGACCACGCGAGCTGATTTATTTTCATCCAGGTCATGTTCATGCGGGGATTGTTACCTGCGGCGGGCTTTGCCCCGGGTTGAATGATGTGATCAGGGCGATCGTACGAGCATTGTACAATCTCTACGGTGTAAGACGGATTACCGGTATACAGTACGGATATAAGGGGTTTCTCCCCGAATACAATATTCCTACAATACCGCTCGACCCGGATGTCGTCGATGATATTCATCACAGAGGCGGAACGATTCTTGGTTCTTCCCGAGGCGGGGGTGAGATCAAAGAGATTGCCAGTGCGATCGAGCGGATGAATCTCAATATTCTATTTACAATCGGCGGAGACGGTACTCAGCGGGGGGCTCTAAAAATTGCAGAAGAGTTAGAGCGGCGGAATATGAAAGTAGCGATGATCGGAGTGCCGAAAACAATCGATAATGATATCAGCTTTGTGCAGAAATCGTTCGGTTTTGAAACGGCCGTTGCCATTGCCGTTGACGCGGTTAACAGCGCGCATATAGAAGCGAGTAACGCGATTAATGGTGTAGGATTGGTAAAAGTTATGGGCAGAGAATCCGGCTTTATTGCCGCGCACACCGCACTTGCTAATAACGACGTCAATTTCGTATTGATACCGGAAATTCCGTTTGATCTGCGGGGTAAGAACGGATTATTAGAACACCTGAAAAACCGCCTCAAAGAGAAATCTCACGCCGTAATTCTGATTGCGGAAGGGGCCGGGCAGGAACTGCTCGAGGAGAGCAATAAAAAAGACCCTTCGGGCAACAAGCAGCTGCAGGACATAGGTCACTATCTGCAGAAAAGAATTCCTAAATATTTAGCGGAAGAGGGCATCAATGTAAACCTAAAATATATTGATCCGAGCTATATGATTCGCAGTGCTCCGGCCCATCCGAATGATTCCATCTACTGCGCCCGCTTGGGTACCCATGCGGTTCATACTGCTATGGCAGGCCGCACGAAAGCGCTTATCAGTCTTATCAACAATAATTTCGTGCATCTTCCCATTAAAATGGCTGTTTCAGAACGTAATTACGTTGATCCTGAGGGCAGTTTGTGGCGGGATGTTCTCGAAGTGACGACCCAGCC
>CAZKZZ010000009.1:5006-41316 GCA_964557375.1 uncultured Spirochaetales bacterium
AGCAGTGGGTCGACATCTTTGCCGGAGAGTATCTGTTTCGTCAGTATTTTCCCCAGCTGTACTCCTTCCTGGTCGAACGAATTGATGTTCCAGCAAAATCCCTGAAACATGACCTTGTTTTCAAAGTGGGCCAAAAGAGCGCCGAGGGCCCTCGGAGTTAACTGCCCGCCGTAGAGGAGGCTCGAAGGGATGCCGCCCGGAAACTGTTTATTTGGATTTTTATCCTCTTTTCCCGCGGCAAATGCAACAATTTGAGCTGCAAGGTTCGCTTTCAGTTTGGTTTGACTGCTCGACCCTTCGTATGGAGGATCGAACCCGGTCTGAGAGCGGGAGAAGCCGATAAACTGGAGGGGAACGGTATCTGTACCCTGGTGGAGAAGCTGATAGAAAGAGTGCTGACCGTTAGTTCCCGGTTCTCCGAAAACGACTGGCCCTGAGGCATACGGAAGCGGTTCTCCCTGCCGGTTAACCCGCTTTCCGTTGCTCTCCATATCCAGCTGCTGGAGGTGGGCGGGAAATCGACTGAGCGCCTGACTATAGGGGAGTATCGCAGTCGCAGGATATCCTAAAATATTGCGTTCCCATATACCGATCATAGCATCCATAAGCGGGGCGTTGTTTCTCACATTCGGCTCGAGTGCTTTACGGTCCGCTTCATGAGCTCCCTCTAAAAGGAGGCGGAAAACCTCCTTCCCGAATGCCAGCACTAAAACGACGGCCCCCACTGCGCTGGTAGCACTGTACCTGCCCCCGATAAAGTCATCAATAAAGAAAGATTCTACGAACTCGTTCGAATCGGCCATGGGACTCGTCTCACTGGTTACGGCGACCATGTGTTTTTCCGGCTGCAGGCCCGGAATATCGGCCTGTTCCATCAAGCGCAGGACCAGTGCGCGGTTGGTAAGTGTTTCTTGGGTCGTCCCGCTTTTGGAGACGACAATAAACAGGGTGGATTCCAAATCGAGCCCGTTCAATACGGCGGCCGCGTCATCCGGGTCAACATTTGAAATGAACCGGGCCTCTAAGGTACGAGGGTTTTGCTGCTGTTTTACATACTGTTCCAGGGCAAGATAGAGAGCACGGGGGCCCAAATCTGAGCCTCCGATCCCGATCTGCACTACCGACGTAAACCGCTTTCCGGTAGAGCCGCACATATGACCGGAGTGTACTTTTTCGCTGAACTGCTCGATTCTCTCCAGCTGCTGCGAATAAAAATCCCGAAGGTTTCTTCCTTCATGAATAACAGTACCGTCGAGCTGTCCACGCATGAGATGGTGGAGTACCTTTCGCTTTTCACCGGTATTCATCACCGCACCATTAACCAGCTCTCGGTACTGTTCAACCAGTCTCTGCTCACCTGCGAGTTCCTCGAAGAGATCGATCACCTCGTCGTTTATTGCTTTTGCCGCATAATTGAACATCAGACCGCCGCCGGCAGGGATATTGCTGTTCTCGATTCTCTCCACTGAGAGTGCCTGTTTGAGATCGATTGGTGCGATTCTCTTCAATCTATTGAATGCGTTACATTGGTCCAGATTCTTAAAACCGGCAGGTGCCATGGTATTCTCCTCGTCTTTTCTTAGATTGTTCCGAGGATTGTCTAAATTGTCAATATTTTGCATAAAAGGCGTGCACCGAAGGTTGTGTACATGTTATACTAAGTGTATATGGCAAAACCGATTATCGCTGTCGAGGTCGAAAACCGCTACTTTGTGAAATTGTTCGATTGCGAGAGAGAAGCAAGCGGACATCTCAATCTTACCACAGTGGAGAGACGTCAGAAAAAAGCGCTCGTAAAAGTATTTCTCATTAAAAACAAAAACAAAATCCATCTCCACACCTTCACGGCCGAACGATTGACCAAGATTGACGCCGAAAAGCCGAAAATCGATCTCAAAGGAAAACTCGACCCGAATAAAAAACTGGAACTCACTCTCTTCCTCGAAGGAAAACAGTACAGTACTAAAACGGTCGATATAGGGCGGTATCTGAGGACTCCGCTTCCCGCTCTCATCGGGATCCTCTTGGGAATTATTGCCGTTCTTGTCCTTCTGTTTTTCTTTCTTTTTAGGGAGAACGTATTCAATATCGATGGTGAGGCCGGCCGAGCTGTTTCCGGAAAAGAGAGGCAAACGGAGGCGGCAAAAGGAGAGGAAGAGCAGCCCCAGCCGGGTTATACCGAAGAAGAGCGGGAAGAGCTTCCTTCTGAAGAGGTCTCTCCGCCTGAGGAGGCTTCCCGCGAAGGACCCTCTTCCGAAGAGTCCTCCCCCGAGGAACCCGATACTACACCGCCTCCTGCAGCGGAACTCCAGACCCAACAGTGGACCGTGTATTTCAACCCCGACAGCGCCCGCCTTACCGAAGAGGCACGGCAGCGCCTTGCAGAAATTAGAAACCGGCTGCAGGCCCATCCGGAGGGAAGAGTTGTCATTTCCGGACACTGCGCGCTGTTTGGAACTGAACGGGGCCGAACAGAACTCTCTCAGGACCGGGCCCGGACTGTTCTGCAGTATCTGCTGGAAAACAGCTGGGACCCGGAGAGATCTCCCGATGTCAAAGGAGTGGGGGGAAAACAGTCTGTAACTGAGGAGCGTGATAAGCAGTACTTAAACCGGCGGGTAGAGATCACAATTTCATATCGCTCGTCCCAATAGTCCGCCGCCATAAATCGCATCAATCAATCGAGAAAAAGCTGCATCGCTACTTCGTCGCACTCTTCCAATTTGGGGCACTCCAGGCACTCCCGCCACAATTTTCGGGGGAACTGGTCCTTATCGGTTTCGATGAACCCCAGTTTTCTAAAGAAATCTGTTTGATAGGTTAGGGTAATCATCTGAGGCATTTCGAGACGGCGGCCCTCATCGATGAGGGCCTCGACCAGCCTCTTTCCCACCCCGCGGTTTTGGTATTCGTCTAGTACTGCAAGGGCCATTATTTCGCCCATGTCCGTCCAAAGCGGATTAAACGCACCGCACCCGACGACTACACCCGCGGCATCATCCTCCGCAACGTAGAAGTTGCACAGCATGGTAACGATTTTATATTTACTTCTCGGCAGCATGAAACCCCGTTTTGCCATAGCGGATGTAAGCTTGAAGATAGAATCGACATCCGGGGCAACTGCTCTTCTAACCGAAATCATAACGTGCCTTGCTTTTCCTTATTTATCGTGGAATGTCGCAGCGATCCCTTTAATTTCGGGTGCCTGACCGGATTCTGCATCGATATGCTTATGGACCATTGCGGCAACTCCCGTCTGGAGACCGAACAATTTGATAAATCCGGAAGCATCACCGTGATCGTACGAGCTTTCACCGAACGAGGCGAGATCCTCGATATAGAGGGATGAGGGAGATTTTCTCCCGGCAACCACGATGTTCCCTTTGTAGAGGGCTACCTGCACAGATCCGCTCGTATACTGAGAGGCGTACCGCATAAACGCTTCTAACGATTCTCTAAGCGGGGTATACCATTTGCCCCGGTAGATGAGTTCAGCGTACCGCTGACTGAGCATGTTCTTCATGCTCAGCGTATCGAAATCGAGGGTGAGCATCTCCAATTCGCGAAGAGCCTCATAGAGGATTGTTCCGCCCGGGGTCTCATACACCCCTCTGCTTTTCATCCCCACGGTACGCGTCTCTACAATATCGGTCCTTCCGATACCGTTGGCGGCCCCCTTCTTGTTGAGTGTTTCTACGATTTCGAGCGGCTTCATCGTCTTTCCGTCGAGCCCGACCGGAATCCCTTTCTCGAAATCTATGGTAACGATCTCTTCTTTGTCGGGAGCTTCTTTCGGTGAGACGGTATGAAGATAGAGATCTTCCTTGGGTCTGTTCCAGGGGTCTTCTAAGTCGCCCCCCTCATGACTGGTATGCCATAGATTCGAATCTCGAGAATAGATGTTCTTCTTGGAGATGTTCCCTAAATGGATGTTTCTTTTCTCCGCGTATTCGATAGCCTGTTCTCTCGAGCGGATGTCCCACATCCGCCAGGGGGCGATTACTTTCAAGTGCGGAGCAAGCGCCTTATAGGTAAGCTCGAACCGGACCTGATCATTCCCCTTTCCTGTACAGCCGTGTGCGACTGCATCCGCGTTCTCTTTGAGCGCTATATCCACCTGATGCTTTGCCTGAAGGGGGCGGGCAATGGAAGTGCCCAAGAGATACTTGCCCTCATACACGGCCCCGGCCCGAAGCATCGGAAAGATAAAGTCATTGACGAACTCCTCACGGACATCCCGAATGTAGAGCTTCGACGCTCCGGAGTTTTTTGCTTTCTCTTCCATGGAGTCCCAATCTTCTTCCTGACCCACATTGGTACAGAGCCCGATGATTTCCGCCCCTTCGTAGTGCTCTTTGAGCCAGGGAATGATAATCGAGGTGTCGAGACCTCCTGAATATGCCAATACAATTTTTTTTACGTTTTGATCACTCATATTTCCTCCATAATTGACTGTTATTTATTTATTGAGCCGATTCTTCAAGTACCGACTGTAGAATTGCTGTGCCCGCTTCTATCTCCTCCTTCGAAATGATCAAAGGAGGAGCAATGCGAATTACGTTCGTACCTGATCTGAGGATGAGAAGTCCTTTTTCCCTGCACCGTTTCATGATCTCGGGAATAAGCTCTCCGCTTTGCTTATCAGAACTGGTCGAGGAAGCAACGACGATTCCTTTGAGAAGCCCCATCCCCCGTATCTCCTTTACCCGATCGGGAAGTAATTTTTGTAGATTTTGCAGTTTCTCGGTAAGCAGTTTTCCTTTCTCCTCGACCGATCGTAGAAACTCAGGGTGTGCTATGGTGTCGAATACTCGAGAGCCCACAGCAGCTGTGACCGGACCGCCTCCGAAAGTGGTCCCGTGTTCCCCGATGTGGAGCAGGTCGTTTATCTTGGCCGGTGTAAGGGTAGCGGAGAGGGGAAGGCCTCCGGCAAGCGGTTTCGACAGGGTCATGATGTCGGGCTGCAGCCCCACCTGTTCGGAAGCAAAGAGAGTCCCGGTCCTGCCCATTCCGGTCTGCACTTCATCCGCGATGAGGATAGCGTCATGCTCCGCGCACAACCTGTTCAATGCTTGTGCGAACTCCCGGGTCATCGATGTCAGCCCGCCTTCTCCCTGCAGCACCTCGACAATGACCCCGGCAAACGAACTGTCGAGCGTTTTTTCGAGTGAGGCGGAGTCGTTGTATTCTGCCGTGACCACCCCCTCTACTAACGGTGCAAACGGTTCCTGGTATTTCGCTGTAGGAGTGCAGGAGAGCGCACCCATTGTCCTGCCGTGAAAAGCTGTAGAAAAACAGAGCAGTTTATGGTTACCCGGACCTTTCTTTCTCTGAGCATAGAGCCTGGCGTATTTGATGGCTGTTTCGTTTGCCTCCGACCCGCTGTTGCCGAAATGTACCGCCGAAAACGGGGAGCCGGGAAACGCGGAAAGCAGCTTCTCTGCGAGCTGCAAGGCCGGTTCTGTCGTAAACAGATTCGAAACATGAATAAGTTTTTTCATCTGCTCGTAGGCGGTACGGGCCAAGTCTTCTCTGCCGTACCCGAGAGCATTTACAGCAATACCCGATCCGAAATCAAGGTATTTGTTCCCTGCAGTATCGAAGAGATACACCCCTTCTCCTCTCTCGAGTACGAGAAACTCCGGAGCGTACTGTTTCGGAAACGGCGGGTTTTTGACATAAGACTGTTTTACATGTTCCATACAATTCCTTCCTTATTTCAGCAGGATACGGGACCCTAATGAGCCGGCAATCAGTTTCTTCAAATCACCAAAAGAGCCGTATCTGCAGATGATAATATCATGCACTCCCGAGCGCAGCGCGGCGAGTGAAGAGTTGACTTTCGGAATCATCCCACCGGTAATGACGCCCTCTTCGATATTCTCTTTTATCGACTCTTCATCGAGTTCGGGAATAACCTCTCCCTCCCTCACGATCCCCGGGATATCGGAGATAAAAATGAGGTGCACGGCAGGCAGGGCCGCCGCTATGTGAAAGGCCGCCTCGTCTGCGTTGATATTGAGGGCCCCTCCCTCTTCGTCTGTCGATGTGGAGGCTATTACGGGAATGTACCCGTGTGAGAGCAGAAGTGTGATAAGGGCCGGGTCCACGGTGATGATTCTTCCCGTCCGTGTGCCGGATGGAAGGTGTTTTTCTATACTCTCCCCCTGAAACAATAACCCGTCGCATCCGCTCAAACCGACAGCACGCGCTTTTTTATGAAACCGGCGGACCAGCTGTTTGTTCACCTTCCCCGCGAGCACCATATCTACTATTTCCATCTCCTCGGGAGTGGTCATCCTGATGCCGTCGCGAAACTCCGGCTTTAATCCGAGCTGTTGCGAAAGCCGTGAAACCTCGGCACCGCCGCCGTGGACCAGCACAAAGGCGTATTCCTCTGAGAGCAGCCCCATCTCTTCGATGAGGTCCAGTAATGCCTGCTCCTCGGCTGCAGCTTTTCCCCCTATCTTTATCAGTACGATCGGTTTTGCCTTACCCATCTCACTACACCTCACCCCAGAGCGGCAGTCCGGCCGTCTCCTCGATCCCGAACCGAATGTTCATATTTTGAACAGCCTGGCCTGACGCCCCTTTGACGAGATTATCGATTGCGGAAAAAAGAAAGAGTGTCTCACCCTCACTGTGCCATCCGATATCACACCGGTTCGAGCCCCACACATCCACCGACTGCGGTATTCCGTTCTCGTTGAGCTTGACAAACGGTTTATTGCCATACACTTCCGCGAAGAGCTTCGAGATCTCCTCTGCACCTACCTCCCGGGAAAGGGTAACTGTCGTTGTAACTGCCATGCCCCGCTTCAGAGGGACTAGGTGAGGGGTAAAAAACGCCTCGAGGCGACCTTTCGGCTCCCCGAACCAATCGATGCCCTGCTGGATCTCGCTGGTATGCCGATGGCTCTTTCCGGGGGAATATGCTCCGGTATTTTCACTCCGCTCGCAGAAAAGAAGGTTCTCTTTCGCCTTTTTTCCCGCGCCGGATATTCCCGAAAGCGCGTTTATGACGATCTTTCCGGTAATAAGACCGGACCTGAGAAGCGGGTAGAGGGGGAGAAGCGTTGCCGTAGGGTAACACCCCGGGTTGGCAATGATGTCCCCCGTTTTAATCTCCTCTTCGTACACCTCACACAATCCGTATACCGCCCGGGGGAGCTCTTCCGGGCAGGGGGGTGGGGACCCATACGCTTGTTCGAAAACCGCGGGTTCTTTGATTCTGAAATCAGCGGAAAGGTCTATCACGACCGACGTAGAGAAAAACTGTTTGCAGATTGCTCCGGAAGCCAAATGGGGGAGGGCCGCAAACACCACATCCGGCTTGAAATCCGCAATCTTTTCTACCGGAACGAGGTTCCCCCCGCTTGTTTTCATTTTCTCTTTTATTGCCTCATTGAGGCCGCTGTCTATCGAAAGAACATCAGCCCCGGCCTTGGATGAAGAACCGGGGATAATGGTGTCTACTTGGGGATGGTTTCCCAGCAGACGAAGGAGAATGTGCCCGGTATATCCGGTGGTCCCTAAAAGTGCTGCTTTCATGGTAGTAACTCCAGCTCTGGTATCATGGTTTTGAGATGATCGAGAAACATCTCATTGGTCTGCATCTCTTCGAGTACAATCAGTATGGTATCATCACCTGCAATGGAGCCGAGCATCCCCGGAATCTCGAGGTTGTCCATCGCAAAGGCCACACTGTTTGCATGTCCCGGCAGTGTTTTTAAAACACCTAAGTTGTGGGAAAAATCGATGGATATAAAACCCCTCCGGATATCTTGCAGAAACTTCTGCTCCGATTCTTTTTGCTGCTGTGCATCGGGGAGAGAATAGTAAACCGAAGAGTTTCCATCGGCCACTTTTCCAACCTGGAGATAGCGCAGGTCTCGGGAGAGGGTGGCTTGAGTGACCGGAAATCCCCTTTTATGGAGGTGCTGCTGGAGCACTTCCTGATTCGGAATTGTATTCTCCCGTATAATTTCCCGTATGGCATTGAGCCTGCTCGTCCTTGATTTCATATTAATTGTATATTTATACAGTAATTTTGAATAAATATACGAAATTTATCAAAGTTATGCAACAGCTTTTTAATAATAATTGATCTTTTTACCGAAAATTTTATAAGATTGCCTATGTCATCAGATACTAATGATTTTTCGAAAACTGATCCGGACAGAATTGCAGGAAGAAAACGGGACGGGGAGGTCCGGATAACCCTCTCCGAGGATGAGTTGACTGCGTTTGCGGATTTTTATCCCCCTCTCGGTGCCGGACATCCGCTCGAGCTCAGTAATCTCGAACACATTATCGAGGCAAACGGAATAACATACGGCATCGACTGGAATGCCGTCAAAGAAGCGCTCTTGACCTGCAATACGGAGCATAAAGTGCTCGAGGAAGTTGTAATTGCTCGAGGTAAGAAACCCGAGCCTTCGATACCTAAGTACATAAAACTCAAAGAGCGTCTGTTTCATCATAAACAACCCTACGATCCGGATGCTCCTCAAATCGATTTCAAATCTCTTACTCCCTATATCATCGTAAAGAAAGGGGAAGTGTTAGGGAGGGAGATAGAGGCCGAATCCGGAAAAGAGGGTATTACCGTAAAAAATGAGCCGATAGCACCGGGAAAACAGCAGGTGGTGCCATTTACTCCCGGTGAACATGTTACAGTGGAGGATGGCGTAATCAAGGCCGCCGTTGAGGGAAGATTCGAGAAAAAAAATAACACGATTTCGGTTGCCCGCGTGCTCGATGTCGAAGGAGGGGTCGATTATCACACCGGTAATATCATATTTCCCGGTGATGTTATTATCACCGGAGAGATAAAAGACGGTTTCAAAGTGTATGCCGGGGGCTCAGTTATCTGTAAGGACACTCTCGACGCTTCCGATGTTGTAAGTAAGCAGGATTTGGTCGTCTCTGCAGGTATTATCGGCAAGAACAAAGGTCTCCTGCGGGTTGGAGGGAGTATCGAAGCGAAATACATCGAAAACTGCAGGGTAAAAGCGCGGGGAGACCTGAACATCTCAGATGCAATCGTCAATTCACATATAAAAACGACGGGAAACGTTAACATGGGAGAGCGGGGGACCATCGTCGGTGGTGATATTTCTGCGATTCAGGGAATCCGGGCGTTTCGGGTCGGTAAAGAGGCCGGCCCCTGTACTGCTCTCCAATGCGGAATCGACTTTATCGCCCAAAAGAAACTGGACCAGGTAAAAAAGAAGCATACTGCCCTCTACCTGAAACTGCAGACGGTAGAAAAGCTTCTCAAAAAAGAGGACAAACAGGAGTTGAAGCTCGTAAAAGAGAAAATAACAAAGGCACTATCTCGGCTGAGCAGTCATATGAGTAAGCTCCTCGAGAGTATCCATAAAAACGAAACTGCAGAAATCGTTGTTGTAGACGCCGTGTATCCGGGTACAACGCTCGAGATCTGCAATTTTCACTTTATTGTTCATTCCACTATGAAACATGTCCGCTTTTACCTGGACAAACAGCAGGGCAAGATCATATTCGAAGAACTGGGAAAAAAGAAGTAATTCATGAAAGAACGGGAACAGGGTGTGCTCGCCCATGCCTTGAGCGGCGGCGTGGACAGTTCAGTTGCCGCCTCACTACTCGCAAAAGAGTGGGACCGTCCCGATGTGGGAAGACGGATGGTGTGTGTAAACCACTACATGTGGCCGGGCTGCAAGGGGTGCTCTCCGGAAGTTATCGAGCGTGCGGAAGCGGTAAGCAGGAGTCTTGACCTGCCTTTTTTTCTCATCGATATGAAGGAAGTTTTCCGTACATATGTAATAGAGGATTTTGTAAGCACATATCGTGAAGGGAAAACTCCCAATCCCTGTGTTCGGTGCAATGAGCACATGCGGTTCTCCAGGTTTTATACTGAAATAAAGAATTTATTAATAGAAAAAAATGTTCTTGGAACGGAGGAGACGCTCTACTTCTCGACGGGGCATTACGTGTGTAGAGAAAAGAGAGCAGACGGTATATTTTTAAAACGGGCGCGCGATAAGACCAAAGACCAATCCTACATGCTCTATCGATTAAAAAAAGAAATGCTTCCGTACTTGAGATTTCCCCTAGGAGAGTACAGAAAAACAGAAGTAGTAGAAACGGCGCTGCAACTCGGCTACTCATCCGCTTCGATAAAGGAAAGCCAGGATATCTGTTTTATTGAAGATAAGTATACCGATTTTATTTATGAATATACGCCGGACCCCCGGTTGAACATGCCGGGCGATATCGTAACTGCAACCGGGGAGATGATCGGGAAGCATAAAGGTTTTATCAATTATACAATAGGACAGAGAAAGGGACTGAATCTCTCGGACGGCCCCTGGTATGTGACCGGAGTGGATGCTGAGACGAATACAGTATATGTCGGGAGGAAAGAGGAAGGGTTTTCATCGGAGTTTACCGCAGGGGAGTGCAATTGGTTTATACCTGCTCCTGTAGATTCGTTTCACTGTATGATCAAGGTCAGATATAATACCCCGGCCCTGCCGGGCAGAGTACAGTCACTTAGAGCAGGTACCGCCCGGATCATCCTCGATGAACCGGCCGTTATCACACCCGGCCAGTCTGCAGTTTTCTATCATGATGATCTCGTCTACGGGGGAGGAATTATCAATAGGTAGACTAAGGTGCAACTGTTGTTTTACGGCTCCAGTTCGGCGGCAGTTTCGTGAGAACAGTCTCGGACAATCGTCCCGGATTGAGTGTATCAGTGTTTCCCGCGGCAACCATAAAGACCACGTGTTCTTCGATCCCGCTTACGAGACTCGAAGAACAACTTCGGTAGGAACCCCGCGGATTTATGTACAACAGAAACCGGTGTTTGTCCTTGACCACTTTTACCGGCAGAATTTCGATTGATTTCTGCTGCAGCTCAGGAAAAAGGAGCATGAATGTGGTATCCCCGTGGGTAAAAAAGAACTGCGAGCCGGGGAAATCGATTTCCTGCTCATGCGGTGAAATAAAGCAGGTGTAACTCTTTCCGCCCGGATACACCGCCTGGAGCCGTACCGCATCATTTTTATGGAATTCGAACAGCGGCAGTTCGAAAACAGCAAGTCCGGAAACAGAGGTAACAGATCTGAAGACTGGATAATAAGAAAACAGAGAAATAATTAGATATGGAAAATCTCCGCAGAAAAGATAATCGATGACCAACTTCCCTTGTTTCTGAAAAACCGGTTCGGTTTTAGGATTCCCTGATTCAGAGCTTTGCTGCAGTTCTAGAATCTCCCTTAAGCCCCGTTCATCCTCATTACTTTCAAATGAAAACGAAGTCAGCTGCTCGAACTGCATTGGTTCGTTTATATGGAGGTATGATTGGATCTGTTTCCCCACTAAATGCGGTTCTCCCTCGATTATGATATTTCTGAATCTTCCTCCTGAAAGTTCCACTTGATAGTACGATTCGTTGAGCAGTGTATCCCCGGGCATATTCGCAATAAAATTGCGTTGTTCCGGTTCCTGAAGAGAAACCTGTTTCGCCTCGTGTTCTGAAAGTTCAACAGGTGTAACTCCCGCTAGTGCGAGGAGAATCTGTTTTACCTCTTCTTTTGCCGATGGAGACGACGCCTCATATTCCCGTAGTGACAGTTGATACCGTTTTTTGAAAGCGATGCAGCGGTTCAGCCTGTCTGCAGGAGTGTGGGGTATAATCGGTACGGGAAAATCAATATAGGGTACACTCTGCATTTTGGTCTTGGAAGAACTTTCTCCCGTCACTGAAGCTGCCGTTCCGCTTCGTTCTTTTTTGTGAGAGAGGATATCATTCGTAATGCGGATGCTGTGGCCCTTTTTCGCCAATTTCTTAAAACTCTCCGTTAACTGTTCCAAGGTTGTGGTTATGTGGACTGAAGAACATTCAGCAACAATAAAGAGCGGAACAGGCTGCTGCAGGAGCAGGCGCGGGGAAATCGCTTCATTTTTTTTCACATGCGCCGGAAGAAAAAGACAGGGCAGTGTGAGCTGATCATTCCCCATGATTGTTGTCAATGTACCTCTAAAAAGAGAATCAGTGGGGAGAGAGGGAGCAACGATCCAGTTGAAAACCGAATTATGGTAATAGCCTCGAAACTCCGGGCGGAAGAAATCGATATCGGACGGCATCATGAATCGAGGCAGAAGCTCTACCGTCTCTTCTATGGTTTTCCGGTCGCTCCAGGGGTTCTCATATACCCACGAGACTTCATCTTCGAGTTCATCCATTACGAGGAGGGAATGAAATGCGCCGCTGTATCCTTTAGGGAGCACCTTATCTCCCACCGTCTCCATCCGGTGTCTCAAGTGGGTGAGGATATCCTGTTTACGGGTATCGAGATTCTCCGTAAGAAGATGTACGGGGAGGTTCCATAAAACCGGGTTGGATTTAAAAAGCGTATTGGAATTGAGAAAGGCAAAACACCCCTCTATGATTTTAAAGAGCTGTTCTTCCGGCTGATTATAGAATCGAAGTACAAACGAGATGTTGGAGAACTCACCTTTTTTCACTCTATAACGTATTTCGAGAAAATATCCTAAAAAGTCAAGAGATTTTTTAAGGAGAAAATGAAATTTTTTATTGATGATTTAAAAAAGTATTTGTATCTTAGGTAATGGAATTATCATTAGGTATTTATTTACTATTTTGCTCTTAATTCACCGCCTGAAAGCACCGTTTGGTCTTTCTGACGGGGTAAACATAAAAAATCAATAAGAAAAGAGAGAGGTATAGCGATGGCTAAACAGTTGGAATTTAATGAAGAGGCCAGAAGAGCACTATTTCAGGGAGTTGATCAACTCTCAAATTCTGTAAAGGTTACATTAGGCCCGAAAGGTCGAAATGTTCTGTTAGATAAAAAATTTGGCGCCCCAACCGTTACGAAAGACGGCGTAAGTGTTGCAAAAGAGGTTGAACTCGAAGACCCCTATGAAAATATGGGTGCACAGCTCTTGAAAGAAGTAGCTACAAAGACGAATGACGTTGCCGGTGACGGTACAACGACCGCTACGGTTCTTGCTTACTCAATGATCAAAGAGGGGCTAAAGAGTGTTGCTGCAGGTATCAATCCTATGGGCATCAAACGAGGTATAGATAAAGCTGTCGAGCTCGCTGTCGAAGAGCTCAAGAAGATGTCCAAAACCATCAAAGGGAAGGAAGAGATTGCTCAGGTAGCGTCGATTTCCGCTAACAACGATATGGAAATCGGTGAAGAGATTGCGGGAGCAATGGAGAAGGTCGGAAAGGACGGTGTTATTACGGTAGAAGAGTCCAAAACGATTGAATCGAGCACTGATTTTGTAGAAGGTATGCAGTTTGACCGCGGCTATCTTTCACCATATTTTGCGACGAACCGCGAAAACATGACTGCAGTGCTCGAAAATCCTTATATCCTGATTTTCGATAAGAAAATCTCGAGCATGAAAGACCTTCTCCCCGTTCTCGAGAAGGTCGCCCAAGCGAGCAAACCGTTGCTCATTATTGCTGAAGATGTCGAAGGCGAAGCCCTGGCGACCCTCGTTGTTAATACAATTCGGGGCACCCTGAATGCTGTAGCTGTAAAAGCTCCCGGATTCGGTGACCGAAGAAAGGCAATGCTCGAAGATATCGCTATTTTGACCGGCGGTCAGGTAATATCTGAAGAGTTGGGACTGAAACTGGAAACAACGGACCTGAAGCAGCTCGGAAGTGCCAAATCCGTTAAAGTCGAAAAAGAGAATACAACCGTTATCAGCGGTGCAGGTAAATCCCAGGATATTAAAGACCGGATTGCCCAGATCAAAGCACAGATCGACGAGACAACTTCCGATTATGATCGTGAAAAACTGCAGGAACGGCTTGCAAAACTGGCAGGCGGTGTAGCTGTGATAAACGTAGGCGCTGCAACCGAAGTCGAACTAAAAGAGAAAAAGCACCGTGTAGAGGATGCGTTGAGTGCTACCAGGGCCGCTATCGAAGAGGGAATCATTCCCGGTGGTGGAGTCTCTATGATTCAGGCAGTTAGCGCGCTCGAAAAAGTTGATCTGGCCTCTTTCGAGGAAGACGAAAAAGTCGGATTCAAGATCGTAAAACGGGCACTCGAAGAGCCGATCCGCCAGATTGTCGAGAATGCAGGATTGGACGGTGCTGTCGTTGCTGAAAGGGCAAAAAACGAGAAGAAAGGCATTGGTTATGATGCCGCAAAGATGGAATGGACCGATCTCGTAAAGGCAGGAATTATTGATCCTGTTAAAGTCACCCGGTCTGCCCTTCAGAATGCAGCTTCTATATCCGGCCTTATGCTTACAACTGAATGCACCATTACCGATATTCCGGAAAAAGAGCCTGCTCCTGCAATGCCGCAGGGCGGCGGCGCTCCCGGAATGGGCGGTATGATGTAAAACGAATACAGTATTGAAATCGTTATAGTGAATACAGAGACAGGCTCCCATGTTTATCGCATGGGAGCTTTTTGTCTAAGCACCCGGAAGGAATGCTGATATGAAACGTGAAGAGTTTATTTTTGCAATAGGGTATCAGGGAATGACCGCGATCGTGGATGGTCACGCCTTCAAGCGGTATAAGAATCTCTCCACAGAAGAACTTTTAGAAGAGGGCCAATTCAAAGCGGCTTTCTGCTCCGCGCTCTATAATGAGAGTGATGAAGAGTGTGAGCTCGTGCTCAAACGGTATAATGAGCAGAGTGAGCGTACATATTCGTCAATTCAAGAGCTAAAGCGGCTGTTCGGGGTTTTCGAGGTACCTACTGATGTTGCAAAAGTAAATATTATATGATAGCTTTTCAAAATCTTAAATAAGGGGATATAGTAAATTATGAATGCAGTACTAACTGATTTGTTACTCATGGGTGCACCGGCACCCGGTGGAGGAGCTCCTGCAGCCGGCGGGTCCGGACAGCTTGTTACTACCTTCATCACGTTCGGCCTGGTAATTGCAATTTTTTATTTTTTGATCATCCGGCCGCAAAACAAGAAGAAAAAAGAAACACAGGAAATGCTTAGTTCAATCGGTAAAAACGACCGTGTCGTTACGATTGGGGGAATACGGGGTGTTGTCCAGTCGGTAAAAGACGATTCCGTTGTTCTAAAAGTAGATGACAATACGAAAATGGAATTTTCAAAAAGTGCGATCTCTAACGTTCTCGAGAAAAAGAGTTCAGCAAAAGAAAGTTCGCAGAAAGAAGAGAAAGAAGAAGAGTAGAACTGCCCCGATCATCACATAGGCTATTTCTAATAAATCCGCAACCGGAGAAAAATGATGAGCAAACGAATACGACTGTTTCTGGTGTTGCTTGTTCTCGTGATTTGTGGGACTTTCCTATACCCCACCTTTAAATGGTACTTCGTAATTCCAGAGCGGGATAAACAGCTCGCTGCCGCTTCCAACGAGCAAATAAAAGATTACGCTGTACGTAAAGCAACCGAAGATTTAGATCAATTGACACGATTAGCGAGCAGGGAGGATGGTGAGGAACCTATACCCGAAGATCTGCACTATTTAATCGAATCCGCGAAAGAAAACTATAAACTGGAGAGAAAAAACCTCCCTAATGAGTGGACTGTAGAAAACCTTCTACGCGGGTTCCAAAACGAAAAAGAAGTTCTCGAAACAGTAGAGAATCACTACAGAAACAAAATACTCGATTTAAAAGACGAGCGGAATGACATCCTCGAGCTCGGACTCGATCTCTCCGGCGGTATGCGGGTTATTCTCGAGGCAGATATGAATAGTCTCCAAGAGCGGCTCGATCGTGAACCGACAACGGAGGATGAACGGGAAGCCATCGACCGGGCAATGGAAATTCTCACCAACAGAATCGACCAATTCGGTGTTACTGAGCCCGAAATCAGGCGCCTTGGTACGGAACAGATAGCAATTGAGGTGCCCGGTGCGGCCGACCCCGAACGGGTGCGCTCATTTCTCCTGGGAAAGGGGAGGCTCAACTTCCATATCGTCAGTGACGAAGCCACCGAGCAGCTCAACCAGTTTCTCGCCCAGCACCCGACCGGGTATATTGGTGCCGGAAAAGATATCGAACAGCCCGATTTTCTCGACCCGGGGCTCGTTGTGCGGGGATTCTACAAGAAGGACGAATACGGAATCGACAAATTGCAGCGGTATATCGTCATTCGGCGTGAGCCGGGGCTCGACGGAACGCATATTCAGGATGCACAGGTGGGGAGTGATCCTATCACCAACCAACCGGTCATAAACTTTACGCTGGACAGAGAGGGAGGGGAGATCTTTTTCAAACTCACCTCTTCCAACGTAGGGAAGACGCTGGCTATCGTGCTTGATGATAAGGTCAAAGCAGGAGCACGTATCTCAGAGGCAATCCGGGAATCGGTCCGTATGACCGGGTTCGACCGGAAAGAAGCGCAGGATTTGGCACTGGTGCTGAGAACTGCCGCAATGCCGGTGGATCTCAATGTGAGCACCCTGCAGTCCATCGGGGCTTCATTGGGTGAAGATTCAATCCGGGCGGGAATAAGAGCGATAAGTCTCGGCTTTCTGCTTATCATCGTTTTTATGCTCATTTATTATAAAGGAGCGGGCTTCGTTGCGGACATTGCCCTCATTTTAAACCTGTTCGTCATTGTCTCCATTCTCTCAGCATTCAATTTGACTCTCACCCTCACCAGTATCGCGGGGATAATTCTTACCGTCGGTATGGCGGTAGACGCCAATGTAATTATCTTTGAGCGGATAAAAGAGGAGTACAGACTGGGTAAATCTCCGGAAGCTGCGGTCAAAGCCGGATTCAAGAAGGCCCTGTGGACTATCATGGATGCGAATATCACCACGTTCATTGCCGCGATCTTTCTCTCCCAGCTGGCGAGTGGTCCGGTACAGGGTTTTGCCTATACTCTTGCTGTAGGAATCGTCTCTTCGATGTTCACGGCCCTTATCGTTTCCCGACTCATATTTGATTTCAGCGTGGAAGTTCTCAAAGTTAAAAGACTCAGCATCAGCTGGAGGAATCGATGAAAAAAGTAATCCGATTTACCAGAGTTCGTATATACATGTTCATTCTCTCAGCCCTCCTCATCGCCGCCGGAATAGCGGGAATCATCATCAATGACGGGTTTAACCTCGGAATAGATTTCCAGGCCGGTTTGAACCTGAGGGTCCAGATTGCCGATCCGGTTATGAGTTTGACCTATGAGGGGGAGGGAGAAGCAACCGCCAATGTAACGGGAAACAGCGTAGAAATTCAGCGGGAAGGAATAGAAGAGAGCGGTAGAATCATTATCCCGCTTGCTGATAATCAGACACTCGGGGTGCTTGCCTCATCTATTGAAGAAGTGCCGGGCATAGCAGTAAGTGTGGTAGGGGCAGAAGATCTTTCAACCGAATTGCTCGTCGGGTTCAGTCATACCCGGGAATTGAGAGAAGACCCGGTGTATATCAATGCCAGACCCGCAAGCGAAGACGACATGTTCGCGCCTATCGAAGCAATACGGGAGAGTTTAGTCGATTTAGGTGGGGCCCAAATCCAGATCGTCGGTGATCCCGTCAACCAGGAATACATTATACGGGTCGAAGATCCGGGAAATGAAGATGATTTCAGCAGCAAGGCTGCCGATAGAATTATGAATCTGCTCGGGGAGCAGTTTGGGGATGCTTCCGTCATTCAAAAACAGACCGACTATGTCGGCCCCCGTTTCTCCCGGGAACTCAGCCAACAGGTGGTGCTCCTGACCCTGTTCGCACTGCTTTTGATCCTCATATACATCTGGTTCAGGTTCAGGCTGGCCTACGCGGTGAGTGCCATTGTTGCCCTCGCTCACGATGTTGCGATTATCTTAGGGTTCGTGGCAGCTTTTCAGATCGAGTTTTCTACGGCAACGATCGCAGCTATTCTTACTATAATCGGTTATTCGTTGAATGACACCATCGTTATTTTTGACCGGGTCCGAGAAAACATGGGCCTGCTGCGCGATTCCGATTTTCAAACGATTATCGACACAAGTATAACCCAGTCATTGAGCAGGACCCTTCTTACCTCATTGACCACGATACTCGGCGTTGCTGCGATCTATATTTTCGGCACTGGTTCAATACAGGATTTCGCCTTGAGTCTTATGGTCGGAATCGTAATCGGTACGTACTCTTCGATGTTTGTCGCTTCTCCGATCCTCTTAGGATGGACAAATCTGCAGAACAAGCGGAAAAAAATGAAGGACCTTCAGAAATATGGACGGGGAGAAGTACCTAAGGCACCTGCCGGCGTGAAAGAGCCTGAAAAAGCGGCTCCTAAAGAGGCACCTGAAGAAAAAGAGACCAAGGCCGAGAAAATAGAAAAAGGGGAGATCAAACCTCCGAGTACCCCGATACCGAAAGAACGGAAACCCCAGGGGAAAAAGCGGACCAAGTCAAAGAAGAAAAAGAAGAAGAAATAAGACTGTATCGGCCCGATCACAACGATCGGGCCGTCGTCGTTCTATCTCCCCCGGTTCGTGCTACTCATTAAAACCTCCTGCCGTGTATATCCAGCAGATTGAATTGACCCACATGACTGATGAGCATAACGGCCATCACGCCTGCTTCTGTCGGGTCTGTCACCACAAGGTCCACAGTAGATAGAACGGAGCCGGCCATGCTGAGTGCAATAACGGGAATTCCGTACATCTCCCGCAGCTCTTTGACGGCAGTGGTTATTTCCCCTCCCATCAGAGCACCTGCGAGCACCAATATTGAAGCACGGTGCAGTCTCCCTACCGCCCGGACCGCCTGCGCGATTTCCTCCTCTCCGACAATCGTGGAGGTATCGACGGATATCGTCTCGCCTCTGATGTTGTGACGGTCCGCTTCTGCAATTGCACCGGATGCCACTTGGGCAACTTGGGCCCCTCCCCCGATAACGATGATCCGTTTGCCCCAGGTTTTCCGGGATGTAGGCCTGGTGTAGACACCCTTCACCGAGGTAGTTTGATTTATATTTTCTAAAATGCTTTCTTTTATTTCTTCTTTGTCGATCTGGATGATGATGTGGGTAAGTCCTGTATGTTCCACCCACGATTGGAAATAGACAAGATTTCCATTCTGGGCCGAGATTACTGCTGTTATATCGGCGAGGAGGCCGATTCTGTCCTCGGCCAATATTTCGAGCAGAAAACCGGAACTCTCCTCCTGGGCTGAATGCTGTTTCGTCCAGGTATACCGTTTCTTGAGCATTGGAGGTATCTTTTTCATAATGGTGTGGATTGTATAACTGTGAGAAAAAATGTGCAATCCTGCGCGTTGCAGTTTGCGTGTTATACTAAAGTAGCTATTCCAAAATTAGTCTTAATTTTGAAATAGCCTCGATTATCTACGATTTCGTATTGAAAAACCGGGAAAGCATGCTTTGCAGCGATCTTCCTTTTTTTCTCGTTTTTACTCCATTCGCTGTCTTTTCCGCTTCTTTGCGCAGCTCTTGATATATTGCTTTTTTTTCTAAGACAAAAATAATGTAGGCCACTTGGTTTAAATTATTATGAATCGGGTAGCAGGTGAAGGTGTGCTCACTTGTCTTCTTTTCAAACGCCGAATGCAGCTTTGAAAGTTCAAATACAATATTTTCAAACGATATTTCCTTTATTGTATGTTCGATCTCTTTTCCGATAATTTCTGACCTTTTCATCTCGATTGTTTGCGAAAACCGTTCCGAAGCCTGAATAATAGTGCCTTTTGCATCGGTTATCAGAAGCGGCAGATCAATGTTATTCACTAAAAATGTGTTAAGAGAAGAAAGGGCCCTTATTTTCCGTGTTTTATACTCATTGAGCTGGTTGAGCTGAGTGTATAATGTAGTTATTTTTTCACCAAGCGCACCCAGCTTTTCCATACTTTTTTTTGGAGAAAAATCCTGATACTTGTTGAGTTGAATAATTTTATCCATTTCTTTATCTATACGAACACTTTTTAATAGTATAATGGTGGTGAGAACGATATACCCTGTAGTAAGTACAATTGATAAAAAAAGGATTTTCTCAGCAAAAAGAGTTACTTCTTCTGTTGAATACGCGGAAGAGTGAGACAAGAGTGAATACCCGTAAATGCCCATACCTAACAGACTACATGCGACGAGAAATGAAAGGAGGAGAAATCGATTGCGTTTTACTAGAAACATTCTTACCCTCCGTTTATTGAGATTCCTGTAATCTCTCGAGATCGGTGTTTTTCCCCACGATGAGCATCATGTCCGATTCCCGCAGAACCTCTTCCGGCTCGGGGAAAACTATGTCTTCCGACCGGACCGAATTACCCTGTTCATCGACTGAAAGAATAGTCCGTTTAATGGAGACCACGTTCACTTTTGTTTTCTTTCTCAAATCCAGCTCTTTAAGACTTTTTCCGATAAACTCCTTGGGTACGTACATCTCCGCGACACTGATTGTACTGCTTATTGGAATCCTGTCGAGAATTTCGGGGGCGATAAGCCGCTGAGCGACCCTCTGCCCTTCTTCGATCTCAATATTTATTATCTCATCCGCTCCTACCTGTTTTAACACCTGCTGGTGGATTTCCTTCACCGCCCGGGCGACGATATACGGAATGCCGATTTTTTTACAAATAGCGGTAGATATAATACTTGCTTCAACATTGTCCCCAATCGCTATTATTGCGATATCGACATCTTCAAAGGACACCTCTCCCATCGCCTCTTCGTCCGTAGAATCGAGATATACTGCCTGAGTCACTGTATCTTGTATACTTTGAATTAAATCAGGATCATTATCGATAGCAATTACGGACCCCCCCTTCTCAGAGAGTACTTCAGACACCTTTTTCCCGAATGTTCCAAGTCCTATTACTGCAAACACTTTTTCTTTTGCCATAGCTACAGTATTCTCCTTATTTCAACCGATGGCAATATTTGCCTCAGGATAAGATATTTTTATCTTTTTTGTTCGCTGACTTACAGCGGTAATTATGGTAAGCGGGCCTAATCTGCCGATAAACATAAGAATTATTATCATCATTTTCCCAATAACAGTGAGACTGCCGGTTATTCCGGCGGACAACCCGACTGTCCCGAAAGCCGAGACCGCTTCAAAAAGGAGATGGATCAAGGGTACGCCCGTTTCACTCAAGGAGAGGACGAACGTACCGATAAACACACAAACAATTCCGAATACAAGTATGAGGAAGGCCTTGAGCACTACCTGGAACGGAATAAAAAAACGGGCAATAATGACTTCGTCTTTGTTTTGAAGCATCGTTTTTACAAATCCTCCTAATACGACGACAGAGTTTATTTTTATTCCGCCGGCCGTACTCCCGGAAGCAGCCCCTATGAACATATACATAATCATCATCAGATAGGTAGATACAGCTAAAGTGTTAATAGGGACAGTGTTGAAACCGGCGGTCCGCAGCGTTACTGATTGAAAAAAGGCGGCCACATATTGTACTCCCAGTGGATATTCCTGCAGCACACCATCATGTTCGAGAGCATATATCAGAAAAGTACCGGAGACCAGTAGAATACTTGTCCCTATCAGAATAAATTTCGTATTGAGAGTTAACTGGGGTATTCTCCGCTTTCGTTTCTTGAAGATTTTGAATAGCTTCGCCCTTAGGTGGTTTCTCGTATTGATGATAACCCCAAAACTAATACCGCCGAGTATGATGAGAGCCGCAATCACGCCGTTGATGATTACATTGTCCCGAAACGGTTCTAAGCTGTCGGTAAAAAGGGCGAACCCGGCATTACAGAAAGCAGAAACAGCATGAAAACCGGACCACAAAATTGTTTCAGCGTTTATCGGCCCTTCGAAGGAGAAACCGAAGAAAAGAAGCAGCATCCCGGCGGCCTCAATAATGAAGGTAATCAAGATAATAGTTTTTACTGTGCGAACAAGATTAGACATATCATTTTCACTCAGTACATAGGATATAAGGAGCTTATCTTTTATTGATACCGTTCGCCGCAGCACAAAGATTGCAAAATAGGAGAGAATCATAATTCCCAAACCGCCTATCTGAATAAGCGACATGATTATAAGTTTCCCGGCAAGCGTGAAATGAGTAGCCGTATCAACTACGATCAGACCGGTCACGCATACAGCCGATGTAGCGGTGAACAAAGCGTCGATAAATACAAGTCCTTTGCCGTTGACCGTTGTAAAAGGCATCATCAAGACTAGTGTACCGATAAGAATAATCGAAAGGAAACTGAAGACGAGAGTCTGAGCAGGATGCTCGCTGATGCTCTCAATAAACGCAGTCAGCCGCTTCACTCTTCCGAATATTTTCAGGAGGAGGAACAAGTTGCGTATAATAACTACCGTATTGGTATAGCCGATATAGGGAGAAATATGGCTGTAGAAGAATATGGTTTTCGTATAGAGAAATAATACCGTAAATCCCAATAAGAAAATGAAAGAGAATAGATTTTTCCTTATATATATTAATTTGTAAGGAGCGCGCCGCAGTTCTAATAAAAACTCAAACCATAGTAGTCCGAATACTAAGAAATCCAGTATATTAGTAAGAACTACGAAAAAACGGTGATCAAAATCTGCTTCCTCGATAAAAAGAGAGACAATACTTAAGAGAAGTGTAAAGATGATAATCGTTTTTAACCGTTTCACAGTAGTTGAAACTGTAGAACATGAGGCGGAAACGATCAAGTAATGTTTTTCCGCCGATTTTTTCTGCGGATGAAATTGAAAAATATAACGGTTATCTCCTATAATACCGGTAGAAAGAGTATGAAAGTAGTGAAAGCAGAGAACATGGGGTTCTGTATGGGGGTGAGAAAAGCGGTCAATACGGTAAACCGGGTATTGGACCGAAATCCGCAGAAGCCGGTAAACACCTACGGTCCATTAATCCACAACCCCCAGTTTATTAATGAGCTCAGAGAGAAGGGGGTGGGGGAGATAGCATCACCGGAACAACAGAACAGCGGCACAGTCATTATCCGTGCGCACGGTATAACTCCAAATGAAAGGCGGCAGCTCGAGGAGAAAGGCCTTTTCATAGTCGATGCTACCTGCCCGAAGGTCGTCCGCTCCCAGCGCATGGTGCAGAAATATTCCCGAAAAGGATATAAAGTCATTATTGTAGGTGATCGTAATCATGGGGAGGTGCGGGCATTGGCGGGATATGCCCGAAATCCGGTTATTATAAGCTCGGCTGAGGAGGCGAGGCGTCTCTTAGAAAGAGAACCGGGGTTCTCCGGCCCCCTTCTGCTCATAGCACAGACTACGATGAATCGGGAGGAGTTCGAAGCAATCTCCAAGCTGCTGCAGGAAAAAGTACCGGAAATTTCTATCTGCAACAGTTTGTGCCGCTCGGTAGGTGAACGGGAATCCTCTCTTGAAAAATTGTCCGAAGAGGCGGAAGCAATTCTCGTTATCGGGGGAAGGAACAGTGCCAACACGAGGAACCTGTTCCGCAAAGCACAGGGTCTATTCCAAGCCGCCTGGCATATCGAAACAGAAGAAGAAATACCCGAAGAGATAAAGAAGTTCGAAGTAATCGGTATTACCGCCGGGGCTTCTACCCCGGATTCGGTAATAGATCGGGTCGAGAAGGCGGTCGAACATATGGAGAAAAGCCCATGATCGATTTGCACTTCCGCGAATATGGAAAAGGAAAGCCGGTTCTCATACTCCACGGTCTTTTCGGGTCCGGGGAAAACTGGATGTCTGTCGGCAATGCCTTACAAGAGCACTTCCGCCTCTATCTCTTGGACCAGCGTAATCATGGAGACTCTCCCCACACCGATACATTCAGCTACCCAGAACTCGCGGAAGATGTCTATCAATTCGTCGGGGCCCATTCTCTCGGGACAGTATCCCTGATCGGCCATTCCATGGGTGGAAAAACCGCCATGGAGTTCACCCTGGCCCATCCCGATATGGTTGAACGGCTTGTGGTGGTTGACATAGCACCGCGGGAATACCCTCCCCGGCTCGAACATCTCCTTTTCGCTCTTCGGGACCTCGATCTCAGCACTGTTAAAACCCGCAAAGATGCGGAAGAAGCACTCGCTCAGGCCGTACCGGAGAGAAAGGTACGCCTTTTCCTCCTGAAAAACCTCGAGCGGACGGGCAAAAACTCCTTTACCTGGAAAATCAACCTCGATGCTCTCGCTTCTCATTACGAGGAGGTGGTCAAGAGTGTCGAAAAAAAGGGCAGACAATTCGACGGGCCGGTCCTCTTTATAAAGGGAGAGCGTTCCGATTACATCGAAGAGAGTGATATGGACCAAATCCGCTCACTGTTTCCGCGCGCGGAAATGAAAACAATTCCGCATGCAGGTCACTGGCTGCATGCCGAAGCGCAGTCGAGGTTTGTTGAGCTCTGCCGGGAGTTCTTAAACTGGAATTCTTGACCCTAAATTCTTAAAAAATCAGATACTTATTAACCGTATATTAGAAAAAATTTACTGCTGGTGTTCATAATTCTCGGCGAGGAGGAAATCGTGAAAGTTCTATTAGTTGGAGCAGGCGGGGTAGGTGAGGCAATCGCTTCCATAGCCCGAAACCAGGACACAAAAGGTACATGGCTCGAGAAAATGGTTGTAAGCGATTACAACGCGGACCGGGCAAAAGAAGTAGCGGATAAAGTGGGGGATGAGCGGTTTGTCCCGGAAAAGATCGACGCGGGCAGCAAAGAGAATATCGTAGAGCTTGCCAAACGGTACGGGGTCGACTTTATCATGAATGCCTGCGATCCCCGGTTCAACATGCCGATTTTTGACGCTTCTTTCGAGGTTGGTGCAACCTATATGGATATGGCAATGAGTCTCTCCCAACGGCATCCAAACCAGCCGTACTCGAAACCGCACATTAAACTGGGAGATCTCCAGTGGGAAAAGGCAGCAGTTTGGGAGAAAAAAGGAATTCTTGCTGTCGTCGGTTCGGGAGTAGAGCCGGGGATGGTCAATGTGTTTGCCCGGTATGCTGCGGATAATCTTTTTGATGAAATCCATGAGCTCAATGTGCGTGATGGTGATAATATAACGGCCGAGGGCCTCGATATTGCTTTTGGATTTTCTATATGGACGACAATCGAAGAGTGTCTCAATCCTCCCGTTGTGTGGGAAAAGGACAGAGGCTGGTACACCACGGAATCATTTTCCGAGCCGGAGGTGTTCAATTTCCCGGACCCGGTTGGTCCTACGGAAGTAATCAATGTCGAACACGAAGAAGTGTTGATGCTCCCCCGCTCATTCGGCGAGAAGGGGCTGAAGCGGTGTACATTCAAATACGGCTTGGACAGTGATTTTAGACACGTATTGAAAATTTTGGAATCACTCGGGCTGGACAAGACAGATAAGGTCAAAGTAGGAGGGGTTGAAGTCTCCCCGCGGGATGTTGTTGCGGCAGTAGCGCCGGACCCCGCAAAAATCGGACACCTTCTCAAAGGAGCTGTATCGGCAGGTCTCTGGGTAAAAGGAACAAAGGAGGGGAAAGAGCGGAGTGTTTACATCTATCAGCTCGCCGATAACCGGGAATGCATGGAGAAAACGGGCAGCCAGGCCGTTGTGGCGCAGACTGCTTTCAATCCGGTAATCATGATGGAACTGCTGGCAACGGGTGAGTGGACCGGCACCGGTGTCAAAGGGCCGGAACTCTTTCCGGCTGAACCGTTTATGAGGCGGATGGAGCAGTATGGGTTCCCGCCCGGGATGATAGAGATGGAATCTCCCTATAAGAGGAGTCTTGATGAACAGACGCTGAAGTCAGGATTTTAAAAAGGAGCAGAGCAATGGCAAAAACCAACACATTCAAGAACATTTCTCCGGTATGGAGCAGGGTAAGTGATATTCTCATAGACCACGGCGAGGGCGCGTATCTCTACGATACGGATGGAAACCGCTACCTCGATTTTTCCTGCGGTATCGGAGTGACCAATACAGGACACTGCCATCCCAAAGTGGTGGAGGCGATAAAAGCGCAGGCGGAAAAGCTAATCTTCGGACAGCTGAACATCACCTATCATAAGCCGCTGGTCGAATTGGTGGGAGAGCTCAGGACCATCGTCCCTAAACAGCTCGACGAGTTTTTCTTCTCCAACAGCGGCTCCGAAGCGGTAGAAGGTGCGGTCAAACTGGCCAAACAGGTGACAGGCAGGACAAATGTCATCGTGTTTCACGGCAGTTTTCACGGCAGGACCCATTTGACCATGTCAATGACCACGAGTAAGACAATCTACCGCACTCATTACCAGCCGCTCGTACCGGGCATTTTTGTGTCTCCGTTTCCGAGCAGTTTTTACTACGGCTGGGATGATGAGACAACGCTGGAGTTTGCAATAAAAGAGCTGAAACGTGTGCTGGCCTCGCAGTCGGCCCCCGACGAAACTGCCTGTATTGTAGTCGAGCCGATTCTAGGAGAAGGCGGGTATATCGTCCCGCCCCGCGGCTTTTTAAAAGCCCTCAGAGACATCTGCGATGAACACGGAATACTGCTCATTGCCGATGAAATACAGTCCGGTTTCGGCCGTACCGGAAAATACTTTGCTGTGGAGCATGAACAGGTGGTTCCTGATATCATGACCATGGCCAAAGGGATAGCCTCCGGAATGACGCTCTCCGGCATCGCCTATAAGAGCGAATTGTCAAAAAAATGGATTACCGGGAGTCATGGCGGTACCTACGGAGGGAACCCGGTGGCATGCGCTGCTGCAGTGGCTACGATCAACGTGCTCAAAGAAGAGCAGCTTCCTGAAAATGCCGCGGTCAGAGGCGAACAGCTTAAGGCGGGACTATCGGACCTCCAGCAGGATTTCGAGGTGTTAGGCGATGTTCGCGGCCGGGGGCTCATGGTGGCTGTCGAGTTCATGAACGGCAGGACCCCCGATGCGGATACGGCAAAGAAAGTGCTCAAAGAGGCGAGGGAAGCCGGACTGTTGCTGTTAGGCTGCGGGACCTTTTCCAATATAATACGGTGGATCCCGCCCCTTATTGTCTCTGAAAGCCAAATTGCAGAGGGCCTCGATATTTTCAAAAAAGCGCTCGAGAAGACGATCCTCTAGAGGGGAGTTGTGGCGGCCGCCTCAAACCCGCTAATTATTTGAATCCGCGAAGGGTGTAGTAGTCGTCGACCAGTTCTCGAAATTTAGCCCGGTCTAAGACCAGTTTCTCTTCTCCAATCGGTGTAGAGAAAAACGGAGCGGGGAGAAAGTCATCTCGAGGGGTAACGCCCTCCTGCACATTGAATTTTCTAATAACATCGGTAATGGAGGCGGCAATTTCTCGAAAATCCTCTTCACCGAGGTCGAGCCCCATCGTCGCTTTACAGAGGGTCGATAGTTCATCCCAGAAGATGAGGTCCCGGAAAAACCTGCACAGGACCAGCGTATCGTAGATGGTAAGACGGTCTTCGTACTGTAAAAACAGCTCCGCTTTGCCGTTGTTATCGCGAGGGTCGATCAATCCGGCCAGTTCCGGTTTGTAGAAAGTCGCCCGCAGATGACAGGCGCCGCGGTCGCTTACCGCGTAACCCAATCCCATACCGTTGAGAGCGCGGGGGTCGTATCCGGGCGGTTCCAATCCTTTTACATGGATGGCAATATCTTCCATTCCCAACTCTTTTGCAGCGTACCGCACTCCTTCCGCAAACATACTACCAATGCCTTGACGATGAGCAATGAGATGGAGCAGCTCGGCAATTTTGTCGACATCGTTGTACTCTATAGCGAAATCGATCTTTCCCTTTTTATAAGCTTCGACTGCAAAGGCTGTCACATTGCCTGCAGTGACCGTATCGAGTCCGAGTTTATCACACACGTCGTTGAGATACGCTATCTCTCTTATGTCGTCGACCATATTGAGCCCGCCGAAAGCATCGATCGTCTCATACTCGGGCCCGTCGAGGGAGAGTCCTTTGTGCCTTCCGCTGTTAACAGTTGCTTCTCTCGTACAGGATATAAAACAGTAGAGACAGGATTTCGGTTTTACATCCAGATAGTGATGCAGAGCAGCCGCATTGATAGACTCTTTGTGCGGAACAGTCCCCTCCTGCCAATACCGAGCGGGAAAAGCATCGACTTTGGTCGTGAGATCTACAACGAGTGAAGTCCCCTTTTGTTTATATGCCTGCGTGCCCGGGTGTTCCTTTCCCGCTTTTAGAAGGTCTTTCTGAAATTGCTTTAGCAGATCAGGGTCGGCAGCCGTTTTTTCCTTATCACCCCAAAACACGAGGGCTTTTACTTTTTTGCTCCCCAGTACTGCTCCAACTCCAGTCCTCCCCAAACATCTTCCGTGATCGTTGTTTATATAGGCGTATGTTACCCGGTTCTCCCCGGCAACGCCGATGGTCAATACCGCCGCTTTCTTCTCTTTATACTGTTCTTCGAGGATTGTTTCGGTTTCGAAGGCGTCTTTTCCCAGCAGATGCTCGGCATTATGAAACGAGACCCCGTAGGGTGTAATTTCGATATATACCCATTCTTCACTCATTCCTGTAAGAATAATTGCATCAAAACCGGTTTTTGTTATTTGATAAAAAGCCCTTCCCCCGGAGTATGATTCCGAGAAAACGTTTGTGAGAGGAGATTTAGTAAAGGCTGCGTACCTGTTTGCGCCCCAGGCGGTGTGTCCGCAGGCCGGTCCTGTAGCGAAAACAATAGTATTATCCGGAGAAAGCGGATCGACCCCGGGTGGGTTCTTTTTGAGAAGCAGGTAAGAGCCCAATCCCTTGCCTCCGAGATAGGTCCGATACACAGAATCCGGAATTGATTCTTCGTGGTGCGTTCTTTTGGTCACATCGATAGTTGTTATTTTTCCGAAAAAGCTGTACACAAGTCCTCCTTATTCTCTTATATTATCGTTTCACTCTCCCACATGGAATTCTCGGGGGGAGCTCCAGATAAAAGCCGTTCTTTTAGCTGATCGGTTTTGCTGTCCGAAGCAATACCGAGATCATTCTGTAGTTTACTGTTGAGTTTATTGTAAATTCGGGTAATCTCGGTCCTGTTTCCGATGAGGACACTGGAGATCATCATCAGTCTATACCCCGGTTCGCAAAGCGGATCTACAGAAATAAGCCGTTTGGCCCATTCTAAAGCGTCGAGATTGTTCTTAAGCGATAGGCAAATCTTAATAGTGTTGAAAATGAGATGTTTATATTTATTCTTCAGATTCTCCCGTTCATCCCGAATAATATCCAGATATAATCCGGATTCCATAAAATCACCTTTATAGATTCCCGCAGCATTTTGGTAATACTCGAGGGCAGTTGCGGCATCACCTTTTTTTTCCGCCTGTTTCCCTTTTTCTATGAAATCGAGAAAATCGTCAACATCTGTCTTATAGGCTCCCTCTTTTAATTTGATGGTATTTGTGTTTGTGGAAATGTAATCATTTCCTTCACCCAAAATTTTTCTAAGCCGATACACTACGGTATTGAGATTGTCGCGTGCGCTCTTATACGAATAACGGGGCCAGAATGTTTCGTAGATGATTTCTTTGGTAATTCCGTTTTTACGGAAAATGATAAGCAGCTTCAATAGATCGATTACCCTCTTCTGGCGCGAGAGGAGCGTAACAGGAGTTTGTTCTTCGTTTATGTACAGCTCGAAAGAACCGAATGTTTTGAATCTCAGATTGTATTCGCCCTCTTTGTTAACGATAGGTAGGGCGGTTTCTGTCCTGCCTAGCCGGTGAAAATTGTTGAAGTAAGGAGAACCGGTTATTTTGGCAATTTCTCTAATCAGTTCAGGATCGCTGATATCGAGGTTCTTGAATTGGTGATCTTCGAGTATCTCGAGCATCTGTTTAAAATGTTCTTTTGATGCCTTTTTATCACCTGTGCGATACTTCAGCAGTCCGAGCAGGGCGGAAGCAGATGCGCGAGGGTAGGGCGAGTTTCTCTTTATTGATTCTTCCAACGTCTTCGAAAGATATTCTTCCGCATCCGTATACTGTTCTAAATACATATTTACTTCACTCAAAACCAGATAGCTGAAGGGGTAGTCCATCTGAAGGAGCGGTTCATTCTCCTCTTCTTTTAACCGGTTACTGTAATATTCAGCTCTCCGCGCTTCACCATTTCGGTAAGCGATAACCATTTGTATCAAATAGATCCAGAAATATTGAACGTAGAGATTCTGACCGATCTCTTTCTCTCTAATCGAATCAAAATAAGATTCCGCCTGGTCTATATTCTCCGAGTAGAGATAATAGGTTACCAGATTGAGTTCCAAAAAACGCCGGAAAGCGAACCCTTCGGATGTGCGGGAAAGCGCTTTTTCCATTTGGGCTATAGCGGCATCGAGGTCGCCGATGTAGAAAAAGGTATCGCCTAAAAGAAAACTGATAAAGGCGCGATAGGGATGGTTCGCTTTTTGCTTTCCGAACAGTTTTTCTGTTTTCAGCATCAAATCACGGGCATTATTGAACTCGCCTCGGTCAATGTAGATTTGGGCGAGGACAAGACGGGAGCTTAGGAAGGCCTCTTCATCCTGAAACTTAAATGAGGTTTCTTCCGCCCGCAGTGCTATTTCAAAAGCTTCACTGCTGTCGGGATATACCCACCAGTGGCCGAGAGTCAGCAGGGCCTGCAACACCTCCGACCGGTCTTTGGAGAGCTTATCCCCGTGGCCGGCGAGGAACGTTTTTGCCATGGAAAGCAGTTCTTCCACTTTTTCGTTACTTTCGAGGTAGAAAAAATAATTATTGAGCAGTTCGATATAGATTCTTGCTTCTTTGTCATAATCCTCGCGCTCCCGGAATGTCGAGAGCAGTGAAAACAGCTTTTTTCTGCTCGAGAACGGTTTAATAAGATTGCTTACGATTCCATTATAAAAGGCAAGATACGGGTCTTCGCTTTTCTCCTGATAGGTAAACTGTTTTAAAAGAAACTGTATTTTTTCATACTGCCCGTTCTTGAGCAGCCTGTCCGCGTACTCTACAAACTTCGTTTTTGCCTGTTCCGTATTCTTGGCTTTGAGAAGATGGATAATCTCTTTTTCTCTGTCCTTTTTGTGATAGTATTCGGAAGCTGCCTCATGGATCTGCTCCTGAATTGTATGGTCTAATGCATAGAATTGTTTTTCTAGAAATTTGGAGAACAGAGGATGAAACGTATACTCATCTCGCGCCTCGTTGGAGAGAGAGAGGAAGAAGAAGTCGCTCCTTCTGGAAAACAGCTGCATCGGATCGTTCTCCCCGATGACCGCTTCGAGAAGGTCGGGAGATATTGTCTCGAAAATACCGATGTTCGAGAGAAGGTGTCTCTCGTCCGGTGATAATGCGTGGAAAATCTCTTCCCGGAAAAACCGATCGATTGCCGGAAGTCTTTTCTTGGTCAGAAAAACTTTTAAAGCGGAGATCTGCTCTGTTTCATCTTTTACACTGAGCTCTTCCATGAGATAGACGAGCCCGGTAACCCACCCCTCCAACAAGGAGAAGAGCTTTTTCAGTAATGCATCATCAAAGGAAAGGTTGTAGGTATCGCGTAACAGTTTCGTCATCTCTTCGTCGGAGAAGCGAAGCTTATCGTGATCGAGTTCGGCAAGCTGTTTTTCAGATCGTATTCTGCTTAAAGGAATTCGGGGAGTCTGGGTTGTTATCAGGAAAAGATGTATGTTATCGGGCAGATTGTTGAGCAGAAGCGAGAGATATTCCCGCACCGATTCGGCATCATCGATTTTTTGATAGTTGTCCAGTACGAGGCAGAAATCTTTCCTGTCAGTTTTATTGAGCGTATTGAGCAGAAGATCCAAGAGTTCATCCGGCTGAGTGAGACCGTCCAATGCATCATCCCGTTTCTGCAGCACTAAATGCACACCGCGAAGCAGATGGGAAAGAAAGGCAGTACACTCTCTATCATCCTCTTCGATCGAGTACCAGAGATAAGGGTGAGTTACATCTGAAAGGACACCCTTGACGAGAGTAGACTTTCCCTGGCCCGGTTTTCCCTGAATAATAAACAGCTTTCTGTGGATCCGCTCTTTGAAGAATGTGTGCAGGGGAACCCGGTTTATTATCTTTTCACTAGAAGGAGGCTGAAATCTATTTAGAATTCTGTACTGAACTGTTCCGGAAGAAATATGCAGTCCCTTGTTTACAAGGTTGTTATCCATAAAGCTACTTTAGACAATAGAATTATTTCTTTATCTGGTCAATATCTTTAAATATTATCAGTTTGATGCTGATATGTTAGAGGCATGAGAGAATGAAAAACCACAATAACCACAAATAAAGAAAAACATTTGACTAATAAGTGAGGAGGCTTCTCATGGAAAGCGGTCCAAAAACAAGGGCACTGTTTCAGCGTGCGAGTGAAAGTATCCCCTGTGGAGTAAATTCCAATTTCAGGTACTGGGGTGATGAAAAAACCCTTATTCTCAAAAAATCTTCGGGTGCCTACATCTGGGACCAGGATGATAAGCGGTATATCGATTACAGACTGGGATTCGGTCCTGTAATCTTAGGACATGCCCATCCCGAGGTTATTGAGCGGGTCAAAGAATCACTCGCAATCGGTAATGCCTTTGCCATGACCAATGAATATGAAATACAAGTAGCGGAAAAAATCAAAAAACTGACCGGAGTCGATATGGTCAGATATGCAAATTCCGGCACGGAAACGACGATGCACGCCCTGCGTATTGCCCGGGCGTATACCGGAAGGAATAAAGTTCTGAAGTTCGAAGGCCATTATCACGGATTTCAGGATTATACGCTCTGGAACTGCTATCCGCCGATCCCGGGGGCAGGGTATAGACCCTCACCGATAAAAGTGGCCCAAGGGTCCGGTATCCCCCATATGATAGGTGAGCTCGCCGTCGTGGTCCCCTTCAACGATCCTGATTTACTCGAAAAGCGGATAAAGGAGAATTGGGGCGATCTCGCTGCGGTCATCGTCGAACCGATTATGGGTAACACTGCGTCTATCATGCCCGAGAAAGGGTTTTTAAAGCATATCCGAAAGCTGTGTGACGAATACGGTATCGTCATGATTATGGATGAGGTAAAGACAGGGTTCAGAATCGCAAAAGGCGGCGCCCAGGAATACTTCAACGTAAAAGCGGACCTGGTAACTTACGCCAAAGCAATGGGAAACGGGTTCCCCATCGGTGCGGTGTGCGGGAAAAAGGAGATTATGAGTGAGATAGGCCCCTTGATGATTCCCATGGGCGGTACCTATGCGGGAAACGTCGTGGCTGCTGCCGCGGCAGATGCAACTCTCGATGTCATTGACGGCGGAGCTCTCAAAAATGTCGAAGCACACGGGAAGAAACTCATGAAGGGTATAGAAGAGATATTCAAAGCCCAGGGAGTGCCCGCGGTTATTCAGGGACCGCCATCGATGTTCGGTGTGGTCCTCACCGACAAGGATGAAGTTTCCGAGTACAGGCATTGGGCGGATTCCGATCATGACACGTATGAAGAGATAATACTCAAGCTGTTTGAAAAGGGAGTGATGCCGGACAAAGATTCTCGTGAACCGTGGTTCGTATCGGCCTCTCACACGGATGCTGATGCGGACGAAGTGCTTACTGCATTCGAAGAGGCGGTGAAAGAGGTCCTCTCACAACGGAGATAAATTATGAAGAAAGTTATTATTATCGGTGCCGGGGCCCAGGCTACAGTAATCTCCGGGGTTTTGTCGAAATCCTCGGTAGTAGATCAAATCGTGGTCACAGATATTGATGAAGACAGGGCCCGGGAGCTTGCCGAGGTAAACGGCAGTCCGAAAGTAACCGCGGAGAAAATAGATGCTTCATCTATAGATCAGATGGCAAAGCGGATGAAAGAGGGCAAATTCGATCTTGTCGTCAATGCAACCATCCCCCAATTCGTTCGGCAGGTCCTACAGGCGGCATTTGCTGCTCGAACCAACTATCTCGATATGGCTTCAGGCGAGCTGTATCCGAAACCGGATATTCCCATCGAACAGATGGAATATGCAAAAGAGTGGGAAGAAGCAGGGCTCCGCTGCCTTACAGGGGCCGGCGGAGACCCGGGACTCTCCAATATTATGGCCAAAGATGCAGTGCTGGAACTGGATACGGTCGATAAGATAATGATCAAGGACTACGGCATCATCGAGAGCGAAAAACCGGTGGCCCTTTGGTCGATGCGCACCTATCTCGAAGACAGTTCGGACCATTCTACCATGTGGATAGACGGTAAACCGGTAAAAATGGCTCCCTTTTCGGGTGAGGAGCAGTACTACTTTCCGCCTCCTCTCGATACGAACGGTACGGTCTATTACCACGCTCATGAAGAGAGTGTTACGATCCCTCTTTTCTGCGGCAAAAAAGTAAACTATTGTGATTTTAAATTGGGGGAACCGGCCATCGATCTCTGGAAATTTCTCATACTCGGTCTTGGTTTGATGGATACCGCTCCCGAAGAGTTTAACGGCTGCAGAGTAAGCCCGCGTGAGATGATGTTTAAAAAAATTCCGCCGACCCCTTCACCGAAGGAGCAGATTCGGCTCTACGAGAGCGGTGAACTGGAGAGTAAGCTGATGCTTACGTGTGATGTGGAAGGGACCAAAAACGGCAAGCCGGTACATTATAAACTGTTTACCGATAGTCCGGACGGCTCGACAGCGTGTAAGTGGATCAAAGGTACCAGTGATGTTTCGTGGATGACTTCGATTCCGGCATCAATCTTTTCCCTTATGCTGCTGCAGGACCAGGTCGATCACATCGGTGTATTCCCCCCCGAAGTGTTTACCCGAAAAGAACTCGAGGTTTTTTACAAAGGAATCAAAGAGTGGGGGATAACAGTGACAAAACGGGTGGAGAGCCCGGTACAATAAAGCACAACATGGAGTAACGATATGAAGAAGGTGATGGTGATGGGCGTCGGTGCCCAGGGTAGTACGATCGCGAAAAGGCTCCAGGAAGAGCCTGTTGTCGAGGAGATTATCTGCGCCGACTATGATGCGAAAGCGGTAAAAACAATGGAAAAATCTCTCTCAAAAGCAAAAGGCGTGCAGGTTGATGCCCGAAGTGTAGAGGAGATCGTGAAAGCGGGGGAAGGATGTGAGCTGGTTGTAAACGGGCTGGCCCCTGATTTCAATGTACATGTACTCGAGGCGAGTCTCGCCCTTAAGGCGAATTATCAGGATATGGCCTCAGGGCCTGTAAAGGATGCAGGTTTTGTGGAAGCAGTAGAGCGGGCACTCGATTACGACGATAAGTTCAAAAAAGCGGGAAAGACTGCTCTTATCAACACCGGCAGTGCGCCCGGGTTTGCCAACGTGGTGACCAGGGACGCAGTGGAACTGCTGGACAGCTGTGACAGGATTGAAATCATGGTGTATGACGGTATCTGGTCAAAACGGTTTATTCCGTTCTGGTGGTCGCCTGAAACTGCTTTCGGAGATATGGCGGCAGAACCGATCATGTACAAAGAGGGTGAGTTCGTCCTCTGCGAACCGTTCAGCGATCCGGAGATCGTTAATTTCTATGGATTGGGCTGTCGGAGAATGGTAAACCATGAGCACGAAGAACCGGTAACCATGGGATTGATGTCGAAAAAAGTCCTCAAAGGAACGAATTACGTCAATTTCAAATACGGCGGTCCGGCTGTAGAGCTCGCAGAGGGTTTTTATAAAATGGGTCTCTTGAGCAGTGAGGCGGTCGAGGTCGGAGGTGTTGAAGTGGTCCCCATGGACCTGATTTCCAAACTCACGCCGCCCGCACCGAAATACAAAGAGGAGATCGAAGAAGTTTTAAAAGAGGGGCTCGAACTCGAGGAAGGTGCCTTTTTAGTTCGGCTCGACGGAGAAAGAGAGGGTAATAAGGTAAGGATCGATAATTATGCAAATGTACCGGGGTTGGAAGATTCCTTTAAAAAGTCGGGAATTACCCACGAAGCTTATTTTACCGGCCAGGCTGCGTTTCTCTTTACCAAACTATTTGTAAATGGAAAGATCACCCAGTCCGGCACATATCCTCCGGAAGTACTCGAGGCCGCGGAACGGTCTTATTATCTTTCGGAAGCTGCAAAACTGGATATCACTGTGGACCGTTTTACCTCTATGCGTTTGTACTAAGCGGCTGGTTGAACCGATTCTGCTCTTCGCATATGATAGGTTGATATATGGCGAAACATCTCGGCATCGATATCGGTTCGACCAGTATTAATTGTGTCATAATCGACGAGAAAAACAGCATTTTGTTCGACCTTCCCTACCGTCGGCACTTCTCTCTGTTTTCACAAACCTTAGTAGCAGTCTTAGAAGAGATTTATAACCGGTTCTCACCCGAAGAGATAGATTCAGTATCTTTTACGGGGAGTAACGGACGAAGATTTAGTGAAGCACTCCACACCCCCTTCTATTGGGACCCTCAGGCCCAGTGTGAGGGAGTACTCACCTTCCATCCGGA